>NZ_JAUBRA010000040.1:0-66769 GCF_036701555.1 Microcoleus sp. Pol10D4 | reverse complement strand
TTTTTTTCTAATTAACTACTTTTAGCGATTTTATCATGATCTGACGTCTGTCTCACATTTATTTGAAATGACTATAATTGTTTGGATGGGATTGAGGAATTGATTGTGATTCCGCATTTGTATTTGCATCAGATTCCGCTGGCGGCATTGCCGATAGAACCTCCCCAACCGAGGGCGGGCACGGGGGCACCGCCCCTACGAAGGGTGTTCCTTGGTGACAAATTCCTGATTCGTTACGTACCCAGTTGCCGAATCTTGGAGTATTGCAATCAACGCCCAACCATCGAATCGCCGAAATACGGGATTGTGGAAAATGCCACTGATGACTTGTACTTCACTCCTTTTGAGTGCGAACAAATTTCCGAAATTTTGACCAAACCTGAGCGCTTAAAAGGAAGTCAAGAAGCAACAGTCGCAGCCTATCGAAACCTCGCCCAAAATGTGAATATCATGCACTCCAGCCACCACGCTGTCTCGCGTTTGGACAATCCTTTAGAATCGCGCTTGTTTTTAGGAGACGGGAGTATCACGTTAGGGGAATTGATGACACCTGGCTGGCGCTTGCCGCAGTTATCCGATGTGTTTATGTCCTGCTGCGAAACTAATTTAGGAGGGACGGAAATTACCGATAATCTTCTTAGTTTGGGAACGGGTTTTTTGTGTGCGGGTGCTCGGAGTGTGGTCAGCACTTTGTGGGCGGTGGATGATTTTGCTAGTTCGCTGTTTTCGATTTTTTACTATCACTATCGTCGGGAAGGTTTGAGTCGTCCAGAGGCTTTGTGGCGGGCACAGGTGAGGTTGCGGACAATTTCGGGTGCGGAGTTGAAAGAGCTTTATCAACCGCAAATCGATCCGTTGCTTCAGAGAATTATTGGGGATTTGAAGTCAAAATTGGCTGTGGTTCAAAAGGAAAAACAGGAGTTAAAATTGCGGCAGAAATCCTACAAAAAGGAGACGGATGAGTTTAATAAGTTGGGGGCGGAGTTGAAGAAAATAACGAAGCGGGAGAATCAGATTCAGAAACAGAAGAAAGGATATGAAAGTTTGAAAAAAAATATTTACACTCTGTCAAATCCTTTTGATGATTTGAGTTATTGGTCGGGGTTTATTTGTCAGGGTTTGCATTGACTAGACTTACGCACTTCGGTTGAAGAAACCGGGTTTTTTACCGAATCTTTCGGCTGCAACTCGTCTTTTTGTAGAAAAACCCGCTTTCTGGGCCCCTATGCTAAATCCTATGAATTTAACACTCCTTTTAGCGAGGACTTTCGCTATGCAACAGGGAATTAATTCCCTATCGGACTTTCGGTAAAACGCGCTATTTCATCCACATTAATCCGAGTTTATCTCCGCTTAAAAATCGGGTTCTGCGGCTAAAAGCTCGATCGACAAATCCATCTGTTCCTTCCCCCGCGCCAAAAAGCTTTCGCACTCCTGCCAACACTCCACAGCCACCCCAAACTGCTCGAAAACCTCCTCTAGAGGCAACTCTCCCGATTCCACCCGATCGATAATCGCTTCAATTCGATCGACCGTTTCCTCATAATTCCAGTCAGACTGGCGCAACTGTGAATCAATCATAACTTTTCTTCTGCATCCAATACTTCTACAATCTTAACTTTCACCCGGCCCCGACTCAACCTCACAGTCAATTCCTCTCCCAATTCCAAACCGTCAGTTGTGCGGACGATCGTACCGTCATTTTGGATTACCGCCGCATAACCCCTTTGCAAAACCGCAGCCGGATTCAGTGCAGATAACTTTTCTTGCAATACCTCCAGTTTACCAGTTGCTTGCCGCAAAGTTCGGGATGTCGCAGGCAAACGTTTTAATCGATTTTGTAACAGTTGCAAATGCTTTTCTTCTGTCTGAAATCTGGCCCGCACAGCACTTGTTAAATTGACCATTCGCTGCTTGTGTTCAAAGTAAATATCTGCCAAAATTGGTACAGCTTGAGCCGCCGCCGCAGTCGGAGTATGGGCTCGTTTATCTGCTACTAAATCGGCGAGAGATTCGTCTCTTTCATGCCCGATACCTGTAATAATTGGAATCGCACAATTGGCGATCGCCCTGACAACTCTCTCATCATTAAAACAAGCCAAATCTTCCGCAGAACCGCCGCCGCGCCCTAAAATGATCACATCAGCCCTACCGTCCAATTCTACACGGGCGATCGCCCTAGCAATCGCAGCCGCAGCCAATTCTCCCTGCACTCCTGTTGGCGACAGCAACACCCGCAAACCTGGATATCTTTGGGCTAGAGTCCGCTGAATGTCTCCCCAAGCAGCGCCGGTATCGGATGTCACCACGGCCACAATTTGCGGGTGTGCGGGAATCGGGCGCTTTCTGGCGGGATCGAAGAAACCCTCAGCATCCAAGCGCGATCGCAATTGCTGTAACCGCAAAGCCTGCAATCCTTCCCCAGCCGGTAGCGATTGCACAACAGTCAACTGGTACTCGCCGCGATTTTTGTAAACCCGGATGCTTCCCAAAACCAGCAACTGTTCGCCTTTTTCCGGGATTTGCACCAATTTTTGCCGCTGAGAATTCCACACCACGCAGCGAATAGCAGCGCTTTTGTCGGTGTCGCACAAAGTGAAAAAGCAGCCGCTGGGGTGGTGCGAAACGTTGGACACCTCGCCTGTCAGCCAAACTGATTGCAGGTTGCGATCGCCCTCCAACAAGTCTTGCAGGTAAGATGTTAGTCCGGCAACAGATAAAGCTGTATCGGGAAGAATTGAAGTCATCCAATTTTAGATTTTAGATTTTAGATTTTAGATTTAGGCTACTATCAATACTTCGGACAGTGTGCGATTGCCAAGCGTAAAATAAGGGTGTCAGGACGATTGCAGCATCGACTTCCTAACGAAAAATCAAGGGTTTCCGACTAGGATCTCAAAATAGTCCGGACTATTGTAGTATATCTAAGGTAATTTATTTGTAGGCTGAGCGGGCGATCGTAAATTTAACTGCAAACAAACTAATGATATCAGATACAATGACTTCGATGAATGTGCTGCGCCAAGAGGCTGCGGCGATCGGCATTACTGAGGAAGAAGCCAGAAAATATGGCGACCTCCGACATAAAAGAACTTGGTCTTTGGCGATCGAACATCACCTCTCAATGCAAGATTTTGCCGATCGCATAGAACAATCCTTCACAACTTCCGAACCCGATTCCTCCAGCGCACTCAACCACTCTCAGACTGAAGAGTCGAAAGACTATGGTATTCAGCTAACTGCGAACCTAGGCGAATCTAGAGTAACCAGGGAGAATCAAACAACCTCTCTTGCTTCGCCACAACAGCAAGCAGTAGCAATCGGGCGATCGCACGGCAACTCCGACCACCGCAGCAACCAAAACCGAGGTTTTAAACAAGTAGTTCAAAATCATATTAAAGCATTAACAATTGCATCTGCCTCCCGCACAAATCTGCCCCATTCACAACAGGGCAATTGGGTGTGCCCTGAGTGTGGACAGGAGGGCGAATTGGATTGTTACCTTTGCGCCGGAGAAGGCAATGTAGGGGACATTGCAGTTATTGGCTGGACGCTAGCTTATATGGAAATGTTGGGCTGTTCTGCTCGCGAAATTGAACCGTTGAGAAAAATTTCGCCTTCATTGAATATTCTGGAATTGAATTTAAAAGTTTGTGTTGCTATCAAACAAAGTAGCGAAGTTTTAGCCAGGACGGAGAAATGGGTAATTAGTCATTAGTCATTAGTTATTAGTCATTAGTTATTAGTCATTGGTCATTGGTCATTAGTTATCAGTCATTAATTTCCTGAAAGCTCAACCAAATTAAGTAGTAATTCTAGCTTTTTCAAAGCAACTTCCAAGTCGTCATTAACAACTTGGAAATCGAATTCCCCAGCAGCTTCAATTTCCTCTTTAGCCCGCACCAACCGACGGGCGATCGCACTTTCGGAATCTTGACCCCGACTCCGCAAGCGCCGTTCCAATTCTTCCCAAGAAGGAGGTAAAATAAAAATTCGCAGCGCCTCTGGAAACTTATTTCTAATTTGCCTTGCTCCTTCGAGTTCAATTTCGAGCAATACCCATTTTCCCTCACTGGTACCCTGCTGGAGAGCAAAATAAGGAGTACCGTAAAAATTGCCGGCAAACTCGGCCCATTCCGCCAAATCTCCAGCCTCAACCATTTGTTCAAAACGGCTGCGGCTGACAAAATAGTAATGCTTTCCCTCAATTTCTCCCTCACGGGGCGATCGAGTTGTCACCGATACCGAAAGATATAATTCGGGATGGCGATTGAGGAGCGATCGTACTAAGGTGCCTTTCCCCACACCGCTAGGCCCCGTCAGAACAATTAATTTACCAGATTTCATCTTTTTTAGAATAGAAACGTGTAACAATTTAAGTTTCCGCTTACTTTAGACTGTAAACGCTCAAATTGCAACTGACAAACCTCAATCATCCCGACCTTGACCGTCTTTGCTCACCACAAAACGATTAGCAACCGTTTCCGGCTGAATCGCCGACAGGATGACGTGACTCGAATCTG
This sequence comes from Microcoleus sp. Pol10D4, assembly GCF_036701555.1. Lineage (NCBI taxonomy): Bacteria > Bacillati > Cyanobacteriota > Cyanophyceae > Oscillatoriales > Microcoleaceae > Microcoleus > Microcoleus sp. Pol10D4. The sequence goes on along the minus strand of NZ_JAUBRA010000040.1, from coordinate 62,246 downwards.
TAATAATGACCGCTCTCGTGCGGCGGCCGTAAGTTGCGTCAACCAGTTGTCCCCGCTCCCGCGCATCAGTAATAATCCGCTTAATTGGCGCTGACTCGGGACTGACAATGGCAATCACTCGATTAGCAGACACAATGTTACCAAAACCGATATTAATTAATTGAATATCCATGAAAATCTTAATCTGTAGGTGAACTATTAACTATCAATCCTTACTTTTTATTATATACAAATATTTTTTATTACACTCCTAAAATTAATCTCAACTAAGTTTTTTAGTTGAGATTAATTTTTTACCCTTTTGACGCCGAGTCCCCTGTTCTTTATCAAAAATTTAAAAAACACTCGCTGTTGCCGCTCTATCTTAAAGATTCGGTAAACTCCTCGATTTTTAGTTGCAAATAAAAGCATTAGCTGTATCGAGAAAACGGTTCGGAAATGTTGCGAAATATAAATTTAATTTCCAAGACAGGGAATTCAAGTATAATCAGTGCTCAATGACAGCAAATATTCGCAAATGCTGGTTTTATCAGCCTTCAACCTAAACTAAAAGCTGCTGGCGATCCTCATCGTTGGCGTAGCCCCCGTAGGGGCGGGCTTCGCTAACGCACTTTCTGCGCGATTTTCCACCAAAAGATGGGGGATGATGTGCCAAACTACAGATGTTTATTGCATGATCTTTTACAATAAAATGGGTTGGTAGTAAAATTTTTAGTCCTATTAATACCAATAAAAAAGTATTGCTAGAATTATCAATTTTATAATTATTATCAAAATTTTCCGAGTCCCGCACCGGACAAGGCATTGCCGTTTCCCTACAGATGGTAACACGATTATATGTAGCAATAGTTTTTGGGATTAGTATAAAAATCTAAGCGCTTTAGTTGTTACTACAAACATTTTGAATTCAGCACAAGTTAGGCAAAAAGTGGTTTTACGGATGATATGAATTCCTGTTGCATTGGAATGGAATGATTAAACCGCAGAGGGCACAGAGAACACAGAGGAAGAAGAGAAATATAATTCCGATGCTACCGGATTTGATATGAATTATAGCGGTAAGAGTTCATGCACACCGCACCCTACACATACAGGATATGTGTAAATCTTGTTTAACAAAAAACAGGGATTAATGCAGATAAATTCACCCGCATTAATCCCCAGTTATTCCACAGTAGATTAAGCCAGATTAAGCTGCAACTAAACCGCTGTGTTTCAACAAAGCTTTAGTGCTCGGTTCGCGTCCCCGGAAAGTTTTAAACACTTCCATCGGGTGCAAACTGCCGCCCAATCCTAATACTGTATCTCGGAAGCGCTTGCCTGTAGAGGCGATCGCACTTTCATCTTCCAAACCCGCTTCCTCAAACGCCGCAAAAGCATCAGCGCTGAGCACTTCCGCCCATTTATAACTGTAATACCCCGCCGCATAGCCGCCCGCAAAAATGTGTCCGAAAGCGCACAAAAATGCGTCTTCTTCCAGAGGAGGCAAAACGGTGGTAGTTTTAGCAATGCGGTTGCGGACATCGGCCACAGTTTCGCTGCCGCCCGATCGATAGCAGTGGTGCAATTCGATGTCAACGCTGCTAAAATGTACTTGCCTGAGCATGACCGTGCCGCTCATGTAGTGGCGCGCTGCTAGCAGTTTTTGGTAGTAGTGTTCCGGCAAAGTTTCCCCGGTTTCGTAATGCTTTGCCATCCCAAACAAAGTCGCGCGGTCGTAACACCAATTTTCCATAAATTGACTGGGCAATTCCACTGCATCCCACTCAACATTATTGATGCCCGAAGCCCCCGGATAGTCTACCGTTGTCAGCATATGCTGCAAACCGTGACCGAATTCGTGAAACAAAGTTTCGACTTCCAAAAAAGTCATTAAACTCGGTTTGCCGTCAACAGGAGGACTTTGGTTGCACACCAAATAAGCCACCGGCAACCGCGTGGTTGTTTTTCCCGCTTCCACAAATTTAGCGCGCACCACGCACTCGTCCATCCAAGCACCGCCGCGCTTTTCTTCGGGGCGGCTGTAGGGGTCTAAATAGAAATTGGCGATCGTATTTCCGGCTTCGTCATCTATTTGGAAATAGCGCACATCTTTGTGCCACACAGGAGTTTGACCGTCCGCCGCCGTTACAGTCACACCGAACAGCCGCTTTACTAATCCAAATAACCCCTCTAATACCTGTGGCAAAGCAAAGTAAGGTCGCAATTCTTCGGCACTAAAAGCAAACTTTTCTTCCCGGCGCCGTTCCGACCAAAAACCTACATCCCAGTGTTTCAAATCTCCAGCTTCCGGCGCGCCTTTTTCGGCAGCAAAAGCTTTCAATTCTTCCAAATCTTTGACAGCAGCATCATAACTAGCCTGACGCAATTCTTCTAACAAAGCTTCCACTGCTGTCACATCGGGAGCCATTTTGCTCGCCAAGCTCAATTCGGCATAACTACTAAACCCGAGCAAAGCAGCTTTTTCCTGGCGCAAAGCTAAAATGCGATCCGTCAACGGCCAGTTATTCAATTCTCCGCTACTTGCTCTGCCGATAAAAGCTTTGTACAACTTTTCGCGCAAGTCGCGGCGGGTGCTGTGCTGCATGAAAGGGCCGTAACTCGGAAAGTCTAAAGTAATCCGCCAAGGGCCGTTTTCGGCATCCGCATTTTCTTCGCCGGCGCTGCGAGCGGCTTGAGCTGCTAAACTCAACAAACTCGGTGGCAAACCGTCAATTTCGTCTTTGTTTGTGAGGGTGATGCTGAATGCTTTGGTAGCGTCGAGGACGTGATTGGAAAATTGGGTAGTAATTTCAGCCAATTCTAATTGAATGGCATTAAAACGTTCTTTTTGCTCGCCTTCTAAACCGACCCCGGAGAGTTGGGCATCTCGGAGAGCGGCTTCGACAATTCGCTTTTGAGCTGACTCTAAGCTATCCCAATTTTCGCTAGCCCGCAGCGCTTTAAAAGCTTCATAAAGCGGTTTGCTTTGACTGAGCTTGCTCCAAAATTTTACTACTTCCGGCTGCACTGTTTCGTGAGCCGATCGCAGTTCCGGGCTATTTTTTACGCCCATCAAATGTCCGACAATGCTCCAGCTCCAATTTAAACGCTCTCCGAGTCGCTGCAATGGTTCTACTAAGCCGCTCCAAGTCGGTTCTACAGACGATTCTAAGGCAGCTAGCGAGGCTTCTAGTTCGGTCAGCAGTTGGGTAACAGCGGGGACTACGTGTTCTGGTTTGATCGCGTCAAATGGAGGCAATCCTTGACCGATTAGTAACGGGTTATCAGCAATAGTTACGGTTGCAGTCATTGATTTTTCTTGTAACAGGTTGAAAACAGTTGACACTCTCCGGGCTAAAGCCACGGAGATTCTTAATACCACAATTTGAGTCTTAAAGGCGCTGACAAATCGCCTCTACACGCTCAAAACAACTACTAATACCAGAAGTATTGCAATTGCGCTTACTTTTGTCTTTTTATACTTTCAGAGTCCATCACCAAGCCAGTTAGGTACGCTCAACAATTCACTATTGCTTGTTTAACCAGACTACGATCGAGTCGAGGCGAGCTAAATCAGGAGTTACACCTTTTGAGATTGTTTCAACACGTAGATGGTTGTTCTTACTTGCCTTTCTAAATGTTCTAACACAAAGCCGTCAAGCGAAGGACGGGGCTTCAGACTCATTTTGTTGGTGAACTAGACAGATTAGCTTTTAATCTTTTAACACAGTTGTCGAAAAAGTAGGACTCGATCGGACGTGAGTCGGAGAGTCGGAGAATGTCGAGCGTGTCCGATGGAAAAAGTATTCCTTCTGACTGATGACTAATGACTGATGACTAATGACTACTGACGGTTCTCTGGCGTGTGCTGCAACTCCTTGACAACCGAGATTAAGCGCTTGAGGTGAGGTTTGACAACTTCTTGCTGCTCGTGTTCCAAACGGTGGATTTGAGCTTGGACGATCGACAAATCGGCCGTCGATTGGTGCGCGGGAGCTAGCAGTTGGCTTTGCAAATTGGCCATGACTTTCTGGATTTCCAAAAATCGAGTATTTACTACTTCCCAGTCGTCTCGGCTGATAGAAGTTTCTGCCAAGCCTTGCGTGGCGATTTGCAGTTGCTCTATAGCCTGTTCCACAGCTTGGAGATTCGCCGATTGGCCAACCGATAAATCTTGCAGTTGTTGGCTCACCTGCTGGCGGACATCGAGCACAGCAGAGGCCACGATTTCTTGCAAAGAAGCTACCGACTCTCCTAAACTCAGCAACTGCCGCTGGATGTCGATCGACTCCTCAAAGCCCTCAGCCCTAGGCATTGCAGCCATTTGCTGACGCAGCGCTGCAATATCTGCAGACAACTGCTTGCGTAATTTAACAATTACCGTCACCGCCGTTTTTTCGACTTTATTGACAGACTTTTGGACTTGGGCCATTTCCGAATTTTGATGCACCCGCACTTGCTGCTCGAACCGATACCGGTTAGCAACATTCAGCGACAAAGCCAAGGTTAGGGGAGCCACCCCGTAAAAAGCTTGACCCGACACTGCCACCGCCAGGGAACCCACACCAGAGGCCGCCAGAGAGGCGTACTCTGCCATCTCCAGCCAGTGCCTTTGAGGAAAACTTGGTCTCAAGTGGTTTGCAACAGAGGGTTTTGGCTTCCGCACGGCTCTTTGGGTCATAGTATTTGCTCGTTGTTGGTAAGGTTGCGAGACTGGGTGGAGCATCGATTTCTATCCTTTTTCAGTTATATGTTTTAGATTATTTCTTGGCACTCTTCTATTTTTACCTTTGTGAGTAAGTTAAGGATGACTGCCATATTATTATGTATTTGGGAGCCTGTGGCGATCGCGCCCAATTCCGGCTGTTAAAAGGTTCGCCCCAACGCGCTCTCTATTTTACAGGAGTTAGCGCGATCGGGTTCGGGCGATCGACAATAGCTGCCCAGGCTAACCGAACAATGCCTAAGACTATTTTAGATTTTAGATTTTAGATTAAAAGTTAAAAAAATGCGACCTACTGAGGGCGATCGTCGTTTGGAGCTTGTCGGGAGTTGCCTTGTTGTTCGCGCATTGGTATAATCTACTCTTTCTCAATTGCCCCTCTCAAATTTACTGTAAAAATTGACCAATGAACTCAGAAAAACCCAGAATTGGCGATCGGCTAAAGTCTATTTTCAGTATCGCCATCTTTATCATTCTCGTACTAGGGGTAGGCTTTTTAAGCGTTAATTTTATTTCAGCTCTCTATGCCAAATTTTCTTAAAATTAGGACTGAGCACGGCCACCCAGAAATCGGTTTTTTTGCGATAATATTTCGTCGCAGCCACAGATTCGCTAAAAAATCCGGTTTCTTTAATCGGAGTGAGTCCCAGACTGTTTGAGATTCCCAACTGCTTCAAGCAGTCTCGAATCTTAAGCACGAGCTCATTTGTTTGAATTGCATTCTCCTTCTTCCTTCTTCCTTCTTCCTTCGGCTATAATTTCAACTGTAAAGATTGTGGTCTGGGTCTAGCCAGACAATATAAAAAACATTTTCACTAAAAAAGCCATGCACCCTGCCGTATTCATTAGCAGATATTTGAAACTGGTAGGGAACATTTACTAGCTCGTCTTCATTGGGAATGCCAAAGCCATTAGGTTGAGTAGTATTTTTCCAAACTATACCATGACAGCGCAGACTTTTACTCTGATTATTGATGATTTCTTGAGCATTCAATTGTGACAAATCGCGCAGCCTTCTCAATAGAGATGCTAGATAATTAGCATCTCTACCACCAATTAAAAACTGATCTTTGTCATCCTGATAATACCTGAAAGAAAAACTAACTCCTTCCGGTATTTGTATTTTCACAACCTCTCTCGGTGCTGAAGATGGCTGACGACGAATATCTGTATCTTGTCTTTTTTTATGCTTCTTCGATGACACGGGTTTTGTAAAAACTTCTCATTGATTCCTTCGTAATAATAGCATGAGAAGGTTCATCTCTTGGCAACTCACCTCTAGCATTAATCCAAGGGTCTTCACGTCGCACCATCAATTCTAACTCATAGGCATCCAGGAAGAAATAATCGTCAGCTAACTCGTCTAAAAACTCTTGTACTTCTTCGGGAAACTCTGGTTTTTCGACTTCTTTCAGAATTGGCTTCCAGTCAAATTGTTCTTTGTATTCATAAAATAAAGCCGGGATAGTCGGCCCGTGCATCCAAGCTTCAAAATCTTCCTCAAACAGCGGTGTATCCTCAAATGCTAAATACCATGCTTGGGCGTAGTACAAGAGTTTTTGTAGCTTGTGGTTGCTGAGATAGGAGCCTACATCATTCGCAAACCAGATGTAGTAATCAGCGAGTTTTGAGGCTGTTGTGACTGTAGTTATTGTGGTCATATAACTCGACTCAATAAGTTTTGTATTCTATGATAGCACAGTCTTAGGTTTTATAATTTTTGGGGTAATGCTCAATAGGCTATGATCTGTTTATTTGCAGTTCAGTTTTTCTCAGGTAAGGTTAAAGTTGATTTTTGATGAAGGTAGGCAATTAGAGATTGTGCAGGCAATTGAGGGGGTGAGAGACGGAATTTTCTGGAAACCAGGAAAAGCAATGTCTCATTTACTCAAAAGGATTAATTTAGGTCATTTCGGGCCGGATGCGACCCTTGAAGAATATAATGGAGTTATCAGTTTAATTGTCAGGGATGCTGATGCTAAAGTTTATGTGTATGTCTACGGATAAACGTTTTATCCGACAGTTACCAGCAGTGTAAATAACACAATAGGGCTGGTAATGATGGGCTTGGATGGAGTTGTAGAAACGGCTTTTCCTCCAAAGGAACCGGAAAGCTACCTGGCTAATTCAATGTTTATTTATGTAGGTTTAGTTAAGGATTTGTTATGAATACTTTGGTAAAAAACTATTGTGTAATGGTTGAATTTCCTGATGTGAGTGGGGCTGAACATTTAGAAATGTTGCAACTTAGAGATGAGTTGGCAAAAGTTGAATCTCAACTGAGTGAGGAAGAGAAAGGTTTATTAGCAAATGCCGATCGACGGTTAGTTGAACAAGCAAGGGAGTTTTATGAGGAGTTGTCGAGATTTGTGGATTTAATGCAGAAGCGCAAATTTGAGGAGATTACACCTCAGCGTTGGTGGTGGTATTTGGATGTTTTGGCATTGTTGCCGAATTTGAGGAAACAAGAGTTGACAAGCGGTGTTGTTTGAAATGTTTATTCACTGTCGATGTTTGTTAAGTGCGATCGTCTAGTTTTGATATACTGCTTTAGTACAGGTGACAAAGTGTAAAGACTTGCTTCTTTTTCAATCAAGCAGCGCCGCGATAGAGATTGCAAGGCGTTTAGCAAATCGGATGATGATATTTGTGCATTTTGTAGCAATTTAGCGAAGTTGACTGGCTGGTTTTCTGTCGCCAACAATGACATAACTTGTTTTTCTAGTTCGGAAGTGCGATCGTACTGCTGCTGTAAAACATCTTTCAAATCTTCGGGTAACAATATAGTATCATCTATTAATAACTCACTCGCGCCGATTCCCAACTCTTGAATCAAAGTCGCCACGCTTTTTAACCATAAGGGATTGCCTTGGTAGCAGTGAATGAGTGCTTCGCAGTCATCGATTTCTGTTAATCCTTTATCTCTGAGAATTTCGGCGTTGCTGATTCACGGTATGAATCAACTTTTCGCTTGATGTTAAAAAACTCACCATACTTGGCTTATAGCAATTGGGAAATCTGAATTCCTACCTGTATTCAGCAACGCCAAAATCCCATCTCTTCTTCTCATCACAATCTTATCAATAGCCACCCTTCCACTGCGACGATTGTACCGAGATTGATCGCCCCTCACGCATCAAGAGCGATCGCCTCTCACAGCAAATACCAAACACTGCGATGATTCTACGAATTGCGATCGCCCTTCGCCCATAAAGATCGATCGCCCTTTCTTGTTTCTGATGAGCGATCGATCGCATAAAATGAAAGATCGATCGCCCTTCACACCAAATACCAAACACTGCAATGATTTTACTGAGATCGATCGCCCTTCACACCAAATACCAAATCGATGTCTGCGGTACAATCAAGATAAAACTTATGATTAATTGTTCAAAATTTCACACGCTCAACTGACTGCTGACTAACTAATGCAAAAACTTGCGGACTTGATATTCGCGACTTTCGGCGATCGCAATTTGCAAATCCCCCATTTGAGCATCCAACTCATCTATTGTGCTTTGTGGCACAGACTTCCACTTCTCCCTAGTTTCCCAGCGAATCAACATCACCACCTCATTTTCCACCGGATCTACCCAAATTTCTTTGCCTAAAAAACCGTCCAAACTTTTTAGTCCCGCCGTCCAAACTTCCTGATCTCGCTGAATAAACTGCTCCCACTTTTCTTGAGGTACTTTAAATTTTAGCCACTCAATTACCATCTTATTTCCTATTTGTAAATAGCTAATTAATCGTTGCCGATCGCAATTTTAATGATCAACTCCGTTCCCTCTCCCGGACGCGAAACACAGTGCAACTTACCGCCGTGCTTTTCTACTACTAAATGCTGGGATATTGCTAGACCCAAACCTGTGCTCGTGTCCTGACCTTTAGTGGTAAACAAAGGGTCAAAGATGCAGTCGAGGACTTCCTCAGTCATGCCAGGGCCGTTGTCACTAATGGCGATCGCAACTTCGTTTTCCCCTACCACGGAGGTCCGAATCCGAATTTCGGGATTGAATATTTCAGAGTTCGGCTTAGCTGAAGACAAGTAAGACTGATTTTGAATTTTACCATAATTTTCGGCATTTCTCCCCCCTTCTTCCAAAGCGTCGATCGCATTTGTCAACAAGTGCATGAACACTTGGTTTAAGTGCCCCGGATAGCAGTGAACTCGCGGCAACTCTCCGTACTCTTTAACTAGAGAAATCCCCGGCCTTCCCCCTTTAGCTTGCAGGCGATTTTGCAATATCAGCAAAGTGCTGTCCAAACCTTCGTGGATATCTGCAGGCTTCATTTGGGCTTCGTCGGTACGCGAGAACAAGCGGAGCGATCGCACGACATCGCGAATCCTTTCAGAACCGACTTTCATTGAATTTAGCAGTTTGGGCAAGTCTTTTTTGATGAAGTCTAAGTCTAATTCTTCTATCAAATCTTGAATTTCCGGCACGGGATGGGGATAATACTTTTGGTAAAGGTCGATCGTTCGCAGCAGTTCTTGAATGTAGCCGGTGGCGTGGCTGACATTGCCCGAAATAAAACTAACTGGATTGTTAATTTCGTGCGCTATTCCTGCTACCAACTGCCCCAGGGATGACATCTTTTCTGTTTGAATCAGTTGAGTTTGAGTTTGCTGCAAAATTAACAGCGTCTGCTCTAATTTAGCCGCTTGTTGTCGCAGGCGTTCTTCGGATTCTTGCAAAGCCACAAGAGACTGTTTGCTGTCTGTAATGTCCAATCCCACAAATACCGCCGCCGTATTGTTATGGTATTTTTGAGCTACTATTAGATAAGTTTTATTTTCTCCTCTGATGCTCGCTGTTACTTCTTGAGATGTTTTCTTTTTATGGTTGGCAAAGAAATCGTATACTAAATCGTTAAATTTGGGACTTGTATCTAAAAAACCTACTTTTTGACCTATAAATAGTTCGGCAGGCATTTTGTAAGCGCTAGCTAAATGTCGATTTACTCCCAAGTAGCGCAAATCGGAACTTACCCAAGAAACTAATCCCGGCACCGCGTCCAAAACAGCTTGAAGTTGCTCTTTTGCCTCTACGAGCGCTGATTCTGCTGCAAGGCGAGCGGAAATGTCGCGGGCGATCGCGCAGCGGTATTCGCAGCCACCGTATTCTAAATAATTGACCTTAACTTCGACGGAAAAACTGACGCCGTCTTTGGTTTTGTAACTGGTTTCAAAAGTGAGGTTGGTTTGCTGCTTGAGTTGGGCCCAGTGTTCTCGCCAATCCGATGCTGGCAACTGCGAATCGATGTCGCTAACTCTCATGTTTAGCAGTTCCGATTGCGAGTAGCCGAAAAGATGGCAAGCGGCTTTATTCGCGTAGCAAATTTGACCGTCGGAGGTACTAAAAAAGATTGTATCAGCAGCATTTTCGAGGGCAATTTGAGTTAGTTGTGGTATTGTTTCTAACTGCTTGCTTTTGACCTCTGACTGAAATTTATTATAGCAATTCGTTTGAGCGGGAGCCTCACCTATCTTAGATGTCAACAAAATCAAACCGCCGATCGCACCTTCGTTATTTTTCCAAGGCTGAAATACCCATCTTACCGACTCGCTGACAGAGCCACTTGCGGTTTTTCCTGATACAGATGCGATCGATCGCCCTGCCACAAACTCGCTGTATTCCAAAACTCCCGTCAAACAAGCCTGGGCATTTTGCTCCCAATATTCCGGGAGATTCGGGAACAGTTCCCAATGAGATCGGCCGAGTGCCTCGCCGTCGCCCCACCCGCAATCTGTTTCCCAGCGACGGGAAACCGACAGATAGCGCATTTCACAATCTACCATTGCCACGGCCTCGGCGGAGCGCTCTACAAACCGCCGAAATCTGTCTTTACTCTCGGACACGGTTGCCTCTGCGGGTTGTTGGGCGATCGGGAAAGTCCCGTCAACGTACCTTCCCAGTCCCTGACTTTTTTGCTGAACTGGCTTAGTGTGCACGGTTTGGGATTTCCTCCATAGCTGTCAAGTTTGAAAAATTCTGTTTGAGACCAAAAATGCTGTTTTTCCCTGATTTCCTCTCTCGGACAATACCCTTAGAGGGTATCACCCATCATTGATATCATTTTTGATGGGGATATGTCTATAGGCATTAGTGTCAGTTTAAGACCAAAGCTAGTGCCCGGTTGCTGTTTGACGATTAGGCATAGATCGCCCTGGCGCCCCCCGAATAATAGTTGGAGGGGACTGGAGTGCTCTGTTGTGTCCCCCGACTATTCCGGGGCGCAAGAGGGCAGCGAGACTAGGCAAAAAACGAGAGAGACAAAGGGTTTTAGGCGATTGTTGACACCAATGTTCTATAGGTACTCAAGAAAGTTTCCCCCAAACTTTGATATTCAGAAAATTTCCTGGTGATTGTTCGGTATTTTATACAAGTTCCAAAAAGAACGCAACTGTAGACCCGTGAGCCAAACCTAGAGCTTCATCAGTCATTCTCAATTCTTTAATTGGAGATTCCACATCGAACATCGTATGAGATCGTGTAGCCAGTACGATCGCCAGATAGCTTGAGAATGCAAGAGAGCGCTCAAACAAATTTGTGCGTAAATTCACTGGTAAAATCCACTCTCCCTTTCCGTAACATTGCAGGATCTAATCGTTCCGTCGTGTTGCAAGTCATCAAAACTACGAGTTTTTGCTGAAATTGAATGCCTTGATCGTCGATGACGCTTTGATACAAAGTTCCGTCCAGCAAACTCAAAATATGTTCAGTTTTGTTAGTGCGTTGGGCCTCTGCGGTCGATCGATCTTGAGCCAAATTATCAGCCTCATTGATAATAATACAAATCCGCTCTAAATAACTCGGTGGCACAAAATTTTCCACAGCATCGTGGTCTAAGATAAAAATCACATAACCCAGCGGCACTAAAATTTCCTTTGCTACCGCTTGCGTCCAAGCAGTTTTGCCCGTTCCCGGTTCGCCACTAACCAAAACAGCCAACTGATTTTGATCCAAAATTGCCTGCTGAACTTTATCGGTAAAACTTTGAACCTCCGCAGAAAACGTGCGAATTGGGAACTGGCTGTGAACCTGTCCGACGCGGCTTTTGTACCCGCCCAGAATCACCGCTAAATTATAAGTTGCCTTGCTAACTAGCGGCGCCATATCTTGGCAAATTAGAGTGTAACAGCGTCTTCCCCTGTCGTAACTGTCAATTTGCAGCCAGCAGCCGAATCGAGTCCAAGAAGCATAAACAGTACCCAAAACTTCCAAGCGTTCCCAGCTAATAAATCGCTCCGGGGGATAAGAAAAATGTCTATCCATAAAAGACTGGGTAATTGCATCGGGTTTCCCTAGCAAATCCATAACTTTGAAAACAGTAATCTCTTGGAGTTTGTTGAGAACGTAGTCGATGGGAATGCTAGCGCGGCTGACCAATTGCACCACCGGCGTTTCGGTAACTAAAACGTCTTTGTAGCGGTAATCCGGGTAAACAGGCTGCGGAGTAATGTAATCCCAAAATTCATCAATTTCGTAGCGAGTATTTTCCGAGAATACATTTAAAATATTTGCCCACCAAGTATATTGGTGTCGTCCCATTGCGTCGGCAATGTCGCTAGCTGCCCCTAAAGTTTTTTGAGCTAGTTCTAATGGGTCGCTAGACGCTAAATGTACCAAGTGTTCCAAATCAAGTTGACGGTAAAAAGGTCGCCAACCCGATCCTAGCAGACCTCTATTTTGAGAATTGTTTTGATAAAAATTGTTTTCGCGATCGCCCATATCTGCCGCACTCATTTTGCAAAACTCCTACTTACTCTTATTTTACAGTTTTTGTGGTACACATTCTACAAAAAAAGTGAAAATTATCAACTTATTTTGAGATAAGCGGGCGGCACAAAATCTACTAGCCAAACTTTGTTTTCCGAGCAGTAAAATGTATGACCATCGCGTTGCATGGCTGCGGCATCTACAGTAAAGACTGCCGGGATGCCATGTCTTGCACCTACTTGGCGCGCCGTCTCGATATTCACCGACAAATGAACATGATGCCGCGACATTTTCCTAATTCCTTGACTGAGAATAGACTCGACGGCTGTGCTACCTGTTCCGTGATATAAAATATCCGGGGGAACCGCGGGTTCTAACTGCAAGTCAACCTCTACGCTGTGTCCTTGGTTGGCACGAATTAGAGTGCCTGTGGAGTCAAAGGAAAAGCGCTGCTTGTCGTTTTGCGCGACTACTTTTTTGAGTTCTGCAAGCTGAAGGGTAAAGTTATTTTTTTGGCACGCATCGAGGAGTTCGCTAACAGGAACCCAGCCACCGGGAGCGAGTTCAATGCCGATGCGCGAGGGGGCGTGACGCAGGTGTTTGCTGAGATATCTGCTGATTTTTTCTAATCGAGAATCGTTCATAGTTTTACTTTATTTATTGAGCTTTTAAATCACCTTTTACAAAATCTCAATAGCGGGTTATCTTGTTGATGGGGTGCGGGTTTGTTGAATCTGTTTGCACTGCCAGAGGGCGCTTGAGTGAACCTGACTAAACAGGTTTCCGGAAAATGCTTCCCGGACGTAAAAAATGGTCTTACGCGCGAATTATAGCGGTAAGGTGCGGCCTTACGCACCTACATAATTAGGTTAGGCGACCGGGAACCAGAAACTGTTCTGGGTGCAATTTTCACGAGTTTTATCTTTTGATAATTATCAAAAAATTTGCCTTCTGCCGAATGCCTTCTACCTTGGAATAACTCCGCCAAAAATAGCAAAATTTAGATAGCGCCAGTGACATCCTACTTCGGCAAAACCAGCTTCTGCAAGCCAGTTTGTCTGCTCTTCCACAGAGGAGGGAATATCTTCTTCTAAATATTTTTGAAACCAGGCTGCATCGTCTTCTCCGTTAGCTTTCATGTACTGCCGCCACAACTGTTCGTATTGCTCAGTCAGCCGGGGAGTAGCACCTGTCACAATATCTCGAATTAGCAAGATTCCCCCTGGATTCATCGAGTGGAAAAGTTTGTGAAATAGCTGTTGTTTACCTGCGCTGTCGAGGTGGTGAATTGCCAACCCTGAAACTACCAAATCGTAACCGCTGCCGAAATCATCTTCGGCAAAGTTTCCTTGCTGCAAGGTCAGCCGTTCTCGGAAAGCGGACAAGTTAGTTTGGCAAGTTTTCAGCATATTTTGGGCCATGTCAAAGGCTAGGACTTTTGCTTGAGGAAATGCTTGCAGAATCATAGCCGACAGTATGCCAGTTCCCGCGCCTAAATCCAGAACTTTTATGTTAGCATTAGTTTCAGAAGGGATGAGCTGCAATATTACATCGTGTTGCTCGCCATAGCGCGGAATGAGGCGGGGAATTAAGCCGTCATAATCAAAGGCTCTTTGTTCAAATTGGTCGCGTACAGCGTCTAAATTCACAGACGATTTTCCTCAAATTGTTAATAGTTGAGTGCGTCAAGCCAGTTGAGCGGTTTTCTTCTCTGAAGGCATATTACATTTGATAATACAAAAAATATACAAACCTGTCAAGATGTTGAAGAAAATAATTTAAAAGAAGTTACGGACGATCGCCAGACAGGGACTTTGTGCGCCAAAACCCGCCCGTGATTTGGGAACTGTCTAGCCCTGCACATATATCTCCTTCAGTGCAGATGAGGCAGAATGCCACACACCCGAAAGCCTGCCGAAGACGAGACTTTGTGCCAGATACTAGGAGTAATTGTGAGAAAAAATTTGACGGTTATGATATCCGTTTCAAACAAAAATGTAACTGTCGGTGTGTGCTCCCCACTATCAATTCCTCAGTAATTCCCCCTAGTAAAATATAAAAGATAACAAGATAAAAAGGAATGAGCCAGCAGCCGATGATCGGCTATATCTGAAAAAATCAGTCCTCAGATTGACAAACTTTAGCCAACTATAAACAAAAATTGAGTTGACTTCCGAGTGGATGTGATACCTACCAATTTTTCAGGAAAATGAAGAGATACAAAATATTACACCAGTCGGTGCGGGAAAGAAAATTGTGATAATGAATCAGGATGCGAGTAGATTAGGTGTCAGCCGTCAGGGGAAGATAGAAGCAATGGAAATCCAACAACGGAGTAAGGATAAGCCCGATCGCCCGCAACAAAACGCGTCCGATCGGCTAGGTCAATTTTCTACGACCAAAGAACTAGATTGGTCGCTACAAGAATGTTTAGATTTTAAAAGAGCGATCGACCGATCGGCACTTGCGATGAGGACTGACGCGCGAGGAATTATCAACTATGTCAGCGAACGAGTTTGCTCAATCACCAACTATTCGCAAGCCGAACTAATCGGCTGCCACTTCGGCATCCTCCATTCGGAATATAAATCTTCGGAAATCATCAAAAATCTGCTATTAACTGTTGCCAAAGGTGAAATTTGGCAAGGAGACATTCAGAATAAAGCCAAGAATGGAAGTGATTATTGGGTGTACGCAGCAGTAGTTCCACTGTTGGACTCTAAGGGAAAACCCTATCAGTATTTGGCGATCGGATTCGACATCACCGATCGCAAAGCCGTTGAAGCAGCCCAAGCCGAAGCCAACCGGGCAAAAGACGAATTTCTGGCGATCGCATCCCACGAACTGCGATCGCCCCTGAGCGCGATTTTGGGATGGGCGCAGCTAGCTCGATCGCGCAATTTCAACGAAGCCACCACCAGCCGGGCTTTGGAAATCATCGAGCGCAACGCCAAATTACAAAACCGACAAATAGACAATCTCCTCGACCTCTCGCGGTTGCTGCGAGGGAAAGTGTGCCTGAACATCGGCCAAGTTCACCTCCCATCTATCATAGAATCTGCGATCAACACCCTCCGTCCCGCCGCCGATGCCAAAAACCTTCGCGTAGAAAAACATTTCGACCCCGCCGTCAGCTACGTTTTGGCAGATGCAGAACGCTTGCAGCAAGTAGTCTGGAACCTCCTTGCCAACGCCATCAAATTCACCCCTGAATCGACACCATACCCAGTTCAAGTGCGGATCGAGTCTACTGAGTCGGGCGTCTTGATTCGGGTCAGCGACAGCGGTTGTGGCATTGACCCCAAATTGTTGCCGCACATCTTTGACTACTTCCGCCCTGCAGACAGCTTCCAGAACAAGGAACAAAATCGGCTTGGGCTCGGGCTCTCAATTGTGCAGCAGTTAGTGGAACTGCACGGGGGAAGTGTTTGGGCTTCGAGTCCCGGTCTCGGTCAGGGGGCGACCTTTGGGGTGCGGCTACCGATTGCCAAGGAAAATGCACAGGACGATCGCACTGCTGCGATCGCCCAAAGGGAAAGCAGACCCGGATCGGTTTCCAAACCCCTAGCGGGAAAGCAAGTCCTGGTTGTCGAAAGCAGCGCCGAAATCCGCCAATTTCTCAAAACAGGCCTCGAAGCATTTGGAGCCAAGGTAACAGCGGTGGGTAGCGCCGCCGAAGCGATGGCCGAGTTGCAACAGTCGCGACCCGACGTGTTGGTCAGCGATATGACGGTATCGGGAGACGACGGCTGCGATTTGATCCGCCGCATCAGAGCAATGGAAATGTCCGAGCACAGGGAACTGCTGCCGGCTGTGGCGCTGACGGGAGGCATCGAGGAAGAAGATTCGGCATCGGCGCTGGAGGCGGGGTTTCAGAGGCATTTGTCGAAGCCGGTGGAAGCGAATCAGTTGGTGAGCGCGATCGCCCAATTGGCTGGACTGACTGGATTCGGCTCCGGAGAGTGGGGTTCGGCAAATGTCCGGGCGACCACACCCCAGGCCCCGCTGCCGGAACCTAACAATTTTGACGACAAAAATCATTGGGAACAATTAACAAGTGACAGCCGAGAATTACCGCTGTTGCTGGTAGTAGAAGACAACAATTTTCTGCAGGCTTACCTCCAAACTTTATTAAGTCCGTACTATCGAGTCGCCGTGGCAAGTGACGGGGTGGAAGGTTTAGAAAAAGCCAAAAGTTTGCAGCCAAATTTGATTGTTAGCGACCAAATTATGCCCAGACAAAACGGACTAGATTTGCTTAAGGAGATTCGGAACACGCCAGAATTGAAATCGACTCCGGTAATCTTTTTGACAGCGCGAGCGGGGATGGAATCTCGGATCGAAAGTTTGGATGCGGGTGCTGACGATTATATCTCTAAGCCTTTTGACGAGAGGGAATTGCTCGCGAGGGTGAGAAATTTGTTGCGATCGCACTCAGCCGAACAGCAGTTGGCGGAACTCAACCGTCAGTTGCAGCAGCAGAAACAGCAGCTAGAAACAGTGAATCGAGCCTTGCATTATTTGGCAAATTACGACAGTTTGACTGAGGTAAGAAACCGCCACTCTTTTAATGAATATCTCGATACGGAATGGCGACGTTTGGCGAGGGAAGAAGCACCGCTGTCTTTGATTATGTGCGACATTGATTATTTCAAACTTTACAACGACACTTATGGTCACCAAGCGGGGGATGAATGTTTGCGGCAAGTGGCGGCGGTGATCCAGCATTCGGTAAAGCGAGCGGCAGATTTAGTAGCGCGTTACGGTGGAGAAGAATTTGTAGTAGTTTTGCCGAATACGGATATTGAAGGTGCCACTTGCGTAGCTGAAATGATCGCACAACAGGTGCGGGGTTTGCACATAGCTCACGCTAAGTCTGCTGTCAGCGAATATGTGACGCTGAGTTTGGGTGTAGCTTGCTGCATTCCGGGGGCGAAGTCGCAGCCGGGGGATCTAATTGCGATGGCCGATGAGTCGCTTTATCGGGCGAAAGAAGCAGGGCGCGATCGGGTTTCGGTTGCCACATTTCAAGGATAATATAATAGTTAAATCAACTTGTATGGTGCGTCTGACATCGATCGTTTCAATTTAAACAAGTTTTTTGGATCAGACGCACCATACCAATGTGATTCCAAAGTTGGGCGAATTCAAATTACTATAAAATAGTTAAACGAGGTCGTGCCATGACAGCAACCTTAGACAAACCAAAAGACCAGCGCCTAATTCACTCCGGGATTGATTGGCAACAATTCAAGCTAATCGAGCAGGGGTTTTCTGATTCCCCCGGCATCCGACTTTTTTATCTCAAAGGTGAGGTAGAAATCTTCGCAGTTTCGCAAGAACATGAAGTCTTCAGCGGTGTCATCGCCCTGTTGCTGGGTACGTATTTTGTAGAAAAAGAAATCGATTTTACTACCACAGGAAGCTTTACCCAGGAAAAAGAAGGAAAAGCCTCCGCACAAGCAGACCAATCCTACTTAATTGGCAAAGCATCGGGAGGCATTGCAGACCTCTCGATCGAAGTTGTATTTACTAGCGGTAACGAAAGCAAGTTGAATCGTTACCAAGCCTTGGGAGTCCCCGAAGTTTGGTTTTGGGAGGATGGAGCATTTTGCCTGTATCATTTGCGATCGCACGGATATGAAAAAATTGACCAAAGCGAAATATTGCCTGATTTAGATATTAATTTATTGTCTCGCTGTCTGCTGATTGCTTCAAGGGTGGAAGCGGTTAAAGAATGGAGGCGAGGCATTTCGGGAGATTAGATGAAAAGTGTTTTGTGAGTGCGACACCGCTTGCAGCCCGAGTTCCAGATTGCAATGCTGGCGATCTCGATCGGGTGGTTAATAAGTGCGTGCGATCGCTGGCATAATCCCCAAAACGCCAGAGATATTTTATTTAAGGTAGATACCGACATCAGATTTTAGCAACTTTTCTAGGAGGTTATTGCCCTATGTCCTCTCAACAACCAAACCCTACGACCACTTCTGACTGGCGCTTGCACTTTGGCAGCCTTTCACAAGAAGCGAAGCATACAGTTAAGGTGCTGTTGTTAATAGCACGAAAGTCTGGCTTTTATAAATTGGAACAAATACTGTCAAATTTGACTAATCTGAATCTGGAAAACAATCAAATATCAGACCTAACACCCTTGCAATCTCTGACCAATTTGACTAATCTGAATCTGGGCAACAATCAAATATCAGACCTCACACCCCTGCAATCTCTGACCAATTTGATAGAGCTGAATCTAGAAAACAATCAAATATCAGACCTGACACCCCTGCAATCTCTAACCAGTTTGAAATATCTGAATCTGTCTCACAATCAAATATCAGACCTAACACCTCTGAAATTTCTGACCTGTTTGACATATCTGAATCTGTCTCACAATCAAATATCAGACCTAACACCCTTGCAATCTCTGACCTGTTTGACATATCTGAATCTGGACAACAATCAAATATCAGACCTAACGCCCCTGAAATCTCTGACGATTTTGACATATCTGAATCTGGACAACAATCAAATATCAAACTTAACACCGCTGAAGTCTCTGGTCACCAATTTGATTAATCTGAATCTAGACAACAATCAAATATCAGACCTCAAACCCCTGCAATCTCTAACCAGTTTGAAATATCTGAATCTGGACAACAATCAAATATCAGACCTCACACTCCTGCAATCTCTGACCAATTTGATAGAGCTGAATCTGGACAACAATCAAATATCAGACCTCACCCCGCTGCACTCTCTGATCGATTTGAAAAAGCTGTCCCTGCCTAACAATGTTTTATCAGACCTAACACCCCTCCAATATTTGTGGAAAGCTATCGCCAATTCCACAGAGCGAGTCGATCGCACTCGTGCCGCAGCCGCGATCGAATTTGCCTACACAGCTCTCGGCAAGACTTGCCCGAAAATTATTTTTTGTTCGAGTCCCCACTCTGCCATCACACAGTTAAAAAAATTGAAATCTCCCACTAATAAAAATGATTTTTTTCAGCGCATTTACAAACAGCTAGAACCAGCCTGTCTGCCGTTTAGGTATATATATTTTTTGTGCGTGTATTATTTCGCACTAACAAGTGAGCAACCACAGCCAAAAACAGCTTTTTTCCAGCTTATTTACGAACAGCTAGAATCGGCATATAAGCCTTTTAACTTAATAAGATATAGTAGTTCGTATTTGCCACAATTAATAGAATGGGAGCGGCAGATCACACAAGAATTGCAACGTGATTTTTGGGAATATTGTAGAGACAACTCAACGTCGATCGTTAATCGGGCATTCCTGTGGGATACAATCTGTGTGGCTGACTTCTGTGTCTCTGTACTTAGAATTGTTCTCAACCCAGATGCACAAAAAGCTTTTGAATGCTTGAAGCAGCTTTTAGTTGAATGTGGCTGGATTTTTGCGTTTGACAAGGTTTGCTATGTGTGCGATCGCCCTTTAAGACTCTCCCTCGACAGCGAACATCGACTGCACGCAGAAGGAGAAAGCGCGATCGAATTTAGTGACGGCTACAAACTCTACTCCTACCACGGCGTCACCTTGCCCGAAAAATACGGAGAAATTCACCCCAATCAGTGGGAATCTACCTGGATTTTAGAAGAAGAAAATGCCGAATTAAGGCGAGCGTTAAGCTGTCAAACATCTAAACTGCATTAACTAAGTTACCTTTATTTTTTACTTTTCGGTTCCATTTTATAATTAGTTCTCCTTCATTTAATAATTTATTTAACAGTGATTCTAGTTTTTCAATGGATTCAAATAATCTATTAGCAACATATTCCTTAGCCGAATGCCATACCAATTCAACTAAGTTGTAGTCCGGGCTATACTTGGGCAGAAACTCTATGATTAGATTAGGCATCTCTGCTGCTATTTTCTGCAAAATCTCTGCTTTTTTATGAAAACTAGCATTGTCCAAAATAATGACAAACTTACAGCCTTTATCTTGAAAATCTTCCGCTAAATTCCCTTGCAATATCCACTCTTCTCTTAAATCTCCATAAAAATTTTTCAGCACTGCATAAAAATTAGCAGAATTTCCAGATGGAATAAAATCTACCCATCTTTTCTTGTCTGAATACCTCACTCCACCCATGACATTAATACGACCCTTTCTTCGGTCTCCTTTTTTCTTTCTTCGAGTCCCTTTTTTACACCAGTTTTTCCTTCTAATTACTCTTAAACTAAATCCACTCTCATCCCAAAACCATACCTGTAGAAGAGCTGGAGATTCTTTGGCTATTCTTAGATACTCAGCTAATTTATCTTTAAATAAACTCCTCTGTACGGTATCTTGCTTAGACTCTAAGCTATATTTAGCCCAGAGGTAAACATACTTTTTTGATTTTAAAATCCTCCTTACTTGGGTACTACTCAACTCGATTCCTGTCTTCTCTCCTAGATATATTGCCAGTCTGGCTGTCGTCCATCTCCCGAATTCATAGCCACATTGTTCCGGCTCTAGTTCAATTGTCTCTAAAAGTAAATTAATGTATTCTTCTGTAGCTTTTCGGTAGTTACCCTTCATTCTCTCATCTTTAAAGCTATCTAAATTATCAGGGTCGCCCTGAATGCTCCAGTAAGCGACTTTTCTTAGAGAACATCCAATTAATTCAGCAGTTTGAGCTTGTGTATTTCCGTTATTTAGTAACAAAAAAATTAAAGCTCTTTGCCGAATGTCTGGATGTTCATGCTCTTTTAATGCTTGTTGCAGAGTTTCCTTTGTCTCGGAACTGAGGAAGTTTTTAGTAGGCATTGACTTTTTATAAATATCCTCATATTATACTATACAATATGCGTTTTAGATGCTGAACAGCTTAGCAGCTTTCCCTTGAACATTGCCAATCTTTTCCTGGCGTTGTTGAATTGAGGTACGATAGAGCGAGTGAGCGATTCACAAAAACCAATTAACTGAAAGTCAAAGCCAATAAAATGTCCTGAAGGTAAGTCAACTCATGTTAATAAAAATGCGCCGAATAAAGGCAAGCAAAATTATATTTGTGTTGACTGTGGCAGGCAATTTAGAGATTGCTATCCAACCCACCCGTGTTACGCGCAAGAAGTTAAATATCAATACCTAAAGATATATGTCAATGGGATGGGTTTTCGTGCGAGCAAGAGAGTCAAAGACCTGCATCACACGACAATAATTAATTGGCTCAAGCAAGTTGGAAAGCTGCTACCATCCGCTTACGATTTAGAGACAATTCCAGAAGTAGGAGAACTAGATGAGCTACAAACCTTTGTCGGATAAAAAAAACACAATCTGGGTGTGGACAGCAGTAGATTACTTTAGACCAGGTATTCTAGGATGGGTATTAGGAGACCGAGCGTCCTAAAATGTTTGAACCTTTGTGGGATGTAGTTAGTAGATGGGGATGCTATTTTTATGTGACGGATGGCCCGAAAGTTTATGCAATGTTTATTCCAAAGAAAAACCAAATTATGTGCCAAACTTACATGGCTTACGGTTGAAGGTGAAAACACAAGATTAAGACAGTATCTGGCTCGGTTAAAACGAAAGACTCTTTGTTATTCTGGCATCAGACAACAAGTTGCTCAGAGCTTCAATTAAACTACTTATTCATTATCTCACATTTAATGATGTTCCCCTTCCCTAATTCAATTAATTATTGCGCTCGAGCATTAAGCTGTTCACCATTTAAATCTCAGAGGCTATCTAAGCCAGTAAAGAGTTTCAGCCTCTGAAATACGCACTTTAAATGCTAAACAGCTTACTCACCGCACGCGATCGCTAAACCATACCCCTATTCAGCAACGCCTTATCAGAAATTATACCAGCATGAAGGTGTGTAAAAGCTTTGAAGCTTCTGACTTATGAAAACAGATTTCTGTAATAGCGACAATACTCATCAATCAATTTCAAGGTTGAATTAGCTTGGCGAGGGTTAACCATAGACCTAGCTATGGTTTGAGAGATTTGGTTCTATTATACTCTGCCGCTTAGTGACAGAAGAGGGGGAAGCAAGTGGGTTAGCAACAGCGTATTCCATCGCAGCTTGGAATTTGGGTAGAGAACGCGAAATCATTTCTTCGTTGGCAGTAAAGGAAATTCGGAAGTAACCGGGTATTTCCTGGGGAGTTCCTGGTAAAACAAATATATCTTGACTTGCTAATAACTCCGCAAAAGCAAGGTCATCATCCCAAGGTGATTGCACCAAGAGGAAGAACGTCCCATCAGGGTTATACAGGTTGTAACCCATATCCCGCAGTGCCTTCACCATCCGATCTCGCTTGTTTTGTAAATGCTCAATATTTATGTTTAGTTGCTCTAAGTCTCCTAAGGCATACTGCATGAGCACACTAGGATAACACCAACCAAAAGGACTTTGTTGTAGGTAGGCAATGATTCGTCTTATTTCTTCCCGATTAGGCATAGTGGGAGGTAAAGCAATATACCCTATACGTTGACCGGGTGCCATTAAAGTCTTACTATAGCCATATACTAAGAAAGAAAATGGGTAAAACTGAGTAGGGCTGCAACAAGCCTGGTTGTCGAAAACAATGCTGCTGAAGGCTTCATCGGAAATAATATAAATTGGCTTGCCATAGCGCTTAGAAGCCTCGTTAAGTATACCACTCAAACCCTCCAGGGTACTAGCTGAAAAAATCTTACCTGTAGGGTTGTGGGGTGAATTTATAATGATTGCTCGAGTCCGTTCTGTAATTGCAGAGGCGATCGCCTGCAAATCCATATCAAAGGTGTTTGTATCCACAGGCACACCCACCGGAACCGCACCGGTAAAATGCACCATACTCCTATAACCTAACCAGGGTGGAGTCAAAATAATTACCTCATCTCCCTCACCAGCTAACATTTGCAGACAAATCGCCAAACCAACTACAGTACCATTGGTCATAAAAATATCTTCAGGCAATATAGAAAGTCCGCGTTTATCCTGAAGAGCAGCGGATACAGTGATCCGTGATTCTGGAATATTTCCCTTGTAGCCATACCACCCTTGATTTTGCGGTACACTCCAACGCTGTAAGGCTTCTACAAACCCGGGAGGTGGTATTTCATGGGCATCACCGAAAGTAAAATCAATACTTTCCGGCTCAGTTCGGCGACTCATATAGGTCGCTTGGGCAAAAAATTGACTTATAGGGGTCTGGCAATCTAATAACTTTAGTAAGCGTGGTGAGATAAAGTGAGTGTTCCCTTCACTTGTTAGATCTGGGATAAGCTTATTTCGATTACTTCTGTCGTTCATAGTAATTGGGTAGTAGTGTATAGTAATTGCAGGTCACGGAACTCGCCTTAACGATAAATTATACTGATGAACAAAATACCGTCGCCCACATTCTTGACATTTATATCCTTGTTTACCACCTGTTGGCCATAAGTATGAGCGTATTTAATAATTTTTCCATATCAATCGCACTTAAACCTCCCTCTATCATGCGATCAATTCCCTCTCCTCCAACCAAACATCCACCCAAACAGCATCGGTTTCGGACAGTGGGGGAACTGGTGCGGCGGTATAATCTATTCTAAAGTCATAGGCGGGGCGATCGTAAACCCCATTTAATAACGCTTGTAAATCTACAATTGGTTCCGCATCACCCGCGCGCAAAGGCAACGCAGAGGATTGTGAAAATTAAATACACAACAGCTTATCATTTGCCTTAATTGTGGAACGGGGGTCTCGCCCGTTAAGTGAATCGTGGAACGGGAGAGACGCCCATTAAGTTAATTGTGGAACGGGCGTCTCGCCCGTTCTAAAATATGCGGTTAAAATGACCTAAAAATCGCCGTAACTACTAATAGCCGCCTGCAACCTCCCAATCACTTCATCAACCGAAATCGCCCCCAACTCCCCAGAAGCACGAGTCCGAATATTCAAACTATTCGCCTCAACTTCCTTCGCACCCACAACACCCATCACCGGAATTTTATCCTTCTCAGCATTGCGAATCAACTTGCCCAAACGCTCGCTATTCTCATCAGCTTCAGCGCGCATTCCGAGCAGTTTCATCTTCGCGGCCACTTCCTTCGCAAACGGCAAAAACTCCGCGCTGACAGGCAACAACCGCACCTGAATCGGCGCCAACCACAGCGGAAAATCCCCCGCATACTGCTCGATCAAAATCCCGATCAAGCGTTCCAAAGAACCGAAAGGAGCGCGGTGAATCATCACCGGACGCTTGCGAGTGCCGTCTTCAGCAACGTATTCCAAATCAAAACGTTCTGGCAAATTGTAATCTACCTGAACAGTTCCTAATTGCCATTCTCTATCCAAGACATCTTGGAAAATGAAATCGAGTTTCGGCCCGTAAAAAGCCGCTTCCCCAATTCCTTCAAAATAATTCATTCCCAAAGTTTCCACCGCGCGGCGGATTGCACCTTGAGCCTTTTCCCAAGCTTCATCGGAACCGATGTATTTCTCTAAATTGTTCGGATCGCGGAAGCTCAAACGCGCCTTAAAGTTTTTCAGTTGGAGACTCTTGAAGACTGACAGAATCAAATCCACCACATTCAAGAATTCAGCATCTAACTGTTCCGGCGTGACAAATAAGTGGGAATCATCCACCGTAAAGCCGCGCACCCGCGTTAAACCGCCCAATTCTCCCGATTGTTCGTAGCGGTAAACTGTGCCGAATTCCGCTAGACGCATCGGCAATTCGCGATAGGAACGCAATTCGCTTTTGTAAATTTGAATGTGAAAAGGGCAATTCATGGGTTTCATCACAAAACCCTGTTCGTTTGCTGCCGCTTCCTCATCCTCCGCCATCAGCGGAAACATATCTTCTTTGTATTTCTGCCAGTGTCCAGAAATTTTGAACAAATCGACTCTGGCAATGTGCGGAGTCACTACTTGCAAATAACCGCGCTTGATTTGTTCTTGTTTCAAGTAATCTTCTAAAATACTTCTCAAAACAGTGCCTTTGGGCGTCCACAAAGGCAAACCTGGCCCAACTGGATCGGCAAAGATAAACAAGCCTAATTCTTTGCCTAATTTGCGGTGATCGCGCCTTAATGCTTCTTCTTTGCGGTGTTTGTATGCTGCTAATTGTTCGGGAGTTTCCCAAGCAGTGCCGTAAATGCGCTGTAATTGAGCTTTGGTTTCGTCGCCGCGCCAGTACGCACCTGCTAGGCTTTCTAGCTCGATCGCCTTTGGATTCAACTCACTGGTATTATCCAAGTGAGGCCCGGCGCACAAATCCCACCATTCCTCGCCCAAATGGTAAAGAGTAATCGGTTCGATCAAACCTTCTAAAATTTCTAATTTGTAAGGTTCGTTAATCTCCTTAATTCTGCGTTCCGCTTCCTCGCGGCTGACTTCTTCCCGAATTACAGGCAATTTACGGTTGATGATTTTGATCATCTCTTTTTTAATGGCTTTTAAATCCTGTTCCGTAAAAGGTTCGGGAGTGTCAAAGTCATAATAGAAACCGTTTTCAATCCAAGGGCCAATTGTTACTTGCGCCTTGGGAAATAACTTCTGCACCGCCATCGCCATAACGTGGGAGGTGGTGTGGCGAATTTTTTTTAGTGATTCCGACTCACTCGTGCGGGGCAACTCAATTTTAGCGGACTCTTCTGGAGGGGACATGGATTCTGAGCTAGACATCGGCTGAATTAGCAATTAATTTAGTGGCAGTTGCTTCTATATTACTCAGATTGCGACAGCAAGCGCCGACTTCAGGTTGGGGGACACCCTGGGAAATTAGGTCATTCTGGGCATTGGGCATTGGGCATTGGGCATTGGGCATAGTTTTTTTCTTCCTTCTTTCTTCTTCCTTTCATCTGTTACATCGGAAGAAAGCGAATCCTTCGCCGAACTTCCTTCTGCTATGAGCTATTGCTAGCGAGTCTGAGCCGATATTGCACAATTTGGGGATTTCGACTCAAAAATCGCTGCTGGCACAGTTAAATTTATTCACACCCACCGGCTAATTGTTATTAAATTATTGAATTTTTGTTAAAAAAATGTTACAATTTGTAAAGACCGTCTAAGACTATAATAGATAAATAACCCAATTTTGATCCATGCTTAATTCCAACTTGCCCGAATCAGAATTGCTCAAAGCGTTACTGGAACCGCTGTTAGAGGATTTCAATTACTGGTTCGACCGATCGGCAAAACTCTTAGAAACTGAGGAAATTCCCTTTCTCAGCGACGAAGATCAATCTGACTTGCTGGCGCGAGTCAAACAGGCTCAGCAAGAAGTAGGCGCGGCTACAGCTCTATTTCAAGCAACCGGAGGTCAAGTTGGGATTGAAACAGCAGCACTGATGCCCTGGCACCGACTACTCGCCGAATGCTGGCAAGTATCGGCGCGCTTTCGCTCATTGCAGTCAGCTCCCCCTGGAAAATAAGGAACCGAGTTCAAGTTAAATTTGCAGTCAAATCCCCAACTTTTGGAAATGTGGCTGCTGACTTGACAACCTCAAACAGATTTCCAGTTAATAAGTTATTACTTGCTGAAACACTTTTGTAAATTGCTGTGTGGCTGTTTAGCCCGGAGGAGAAGAGAATGTTGCACTTGCTTTATATTTTAGCTTTTACCGTTCTTGCCTTTCTGGCAGTCGGTAACTTAATCCGCAGTCTAGTCACCGTAGGTATGGAGTCCCAGCGCCCTCAACAGTTTAGGGCAAATAATCCCTACGCATCCTATCCTCGCTATCAATCGGTACCGCATCCAGAACTTTTAGATGAATACGGAAACATAGTTAATGAGCCGCTTTTAGTGATGCGTTCGCTGACTGTCCAAGACGCCCGCGAACAATTAGATGCTCTCTACAAATCATCTCCGGGCGGCAGCGATGAAGGGGGCGAACTAGCCTAAGACAACCACAGCCACAGCATTTATACTTAGGCGCGATGCCTCAAAAAAAATATAGGACTTACAAGCTAGGTGTCAGAAGCCCGATTTATTCATAGATGGTGGGTAAAAACCGGGTTTCTTGGGCTCAGTCGTCAAAATAATTGGTCGTTAGTTTTTAACTAATGGCTAATTATTTGCGCTTTTTTAAAGTTTAATTACCGATTAACCAGATCGATCGCCAAAAACCGGTTCGCCAAAAACCGATACAGATGGCACTGATATCAAATACCTCAAGAATAGTATAATGCAAGAGATCCGCAAGCGGTGCCTAACAAGTCTGAATGGTGAGAGTGCTAACGCCCGAATCGAAGCCTGAATAGATGAGTTGGCGTCAAAACCTAGAGGTAAAAACAGGTGACTTTGGGATGAACTCAAGGTCTTGGAGGCATACCTCTGCTTAGATTCGTCTAAATGATATGGCTAGCATGATATGACTTAAACAGTCGTGTTATGAAGCATAAATGTATCAGATACTGAAAAGGGATCGCTCTAAACCTCCTATCGATCCTGTTTTGTCATCGGCAAAAATGCACGTTTAAGGCTAGATGATCGTCCCTATTTCGCTACTGGCAGAACTTCTGCAAGCTTTGCCCCAACTGCGGGCACAAATTTATTTCAAATCTTCCATGACAGCCCTGTCTCACGCGATGGAAGACTTAGTTTTGGCGGGTTCCGACGACGAACCGCTAGTCATTGCAAGCTTTCAGCGAGAGCGCTTCTACCGCCAGGAAGCTCACCGCTACCGGCGAATTGCCTCACGCTCGTCTCAGGTATACGTGCTGGCAGCACCGGAAACTGACTTTAAAAATGCTTCGGAGTGTCACGAAACTGTGGCGTTTGCACCGGAGGACGGATTGAGTAAAGAGTGGCACTTAGTGATCCTGGGCGAACAATACTCAACTTGCCTGATTTGTCAAGAAAAAATTGTGCCGATCGACAACCAGGACGATCGCGGGCCACTGTTGATGGATCAAGCTCGCAGATTTGAAGGAATTTGGACGTTCGATCGCGAGGTAAGCTCCAAAGCTGCCGCATTGTTGCTCGATAGAATTGTCAATTATCGCCCGGAATTGGCCGAAAAGATCGATCGAGCCCGAACTACTTACAAGCTCAAAACACCGAAAAAAACGCGGAAATCCGCCGCTTCCAAAGCGACCAAACCCGACATCAGTAGGGGGAAAAACTCAAAAATTCCCAATCCCAAATTGAGCGATGCTTTTACCGAACGCTTAGTAACCTACTTGCAAGCAGGCCAGCACAAACTGCTTAAAGCATACGCCGCCATCGCCGCCCAGGAACGCAAAGAACGCCTCGTAAACTTAATTACAACGGCAATGCGGCAGTCTCTCAACCCACAAGAAATCGTCGAAGTTGCAGTCCAAGAACTCGGCACTGCCCTGTCAGCAAGCCGATGTTTGATTTATCGCTGCAAGGCCACAGATGTGGCGGTCAAAATCGATCGCGAGTTTTTGGCTCCCGGCGCTAGTTCCATGCTGGATCAGACTTGGCTGTTGCAGGAAAATCAAATATGGAGCGACGCGGTGGGGCGGCAAGAGCGAGTTTACATCCAAGACACAGCACAACACCCGTTGATTGTCAATACACAATTCCTGGAAAAAACTGTAAAAAATTGGCAAATTGTCTCTTGGTTAATGGTGCCAGTGCTTTATCAGGGGCGGGTTTTGGGAATGGTGGAAATGCACCAGTGCCGATCGGTTTTGCCTTGGGAAGAAGACGAAATTGCATTAGTAGAGGCGATCGCCACCCAACTCGGAGCCGCCTTAATTCAAGCCGAAACCTACGCTCATTTAGAAGAACTTAACCAACAATTAGAAGCATTAGACCGCACTCGCAGCAATCTAATTGCCATCACCGGACACGAACTCCGCACTCCGCTTTCTACGATTCAAGTTTGTTTGGAAAGTTTGAACTCCGAACCGGATATGCCCCCAGAATTGCGGCAAATCATGTTAGAAACTGCCCTCGGTGATGCCGATAGAATGCGGAAACTCGTGCAGGATTTCTTAACTCTTTCTCACTTAGAAAGCGGGCGAGTCCAATGGAATGTAGAATCGCTGACGCTGCAAGAATGCGTTGATTTGGCCCTCAGCAGCGTGCGATCGCGCACGGTCGATCGACAGTTACCGGAAATTATCGCCGAAGTGTCCGCAGAATTGCCTTTAGTGCAAGCTGACGGAGAGTGGTTGGTGGAGGTTCTCTCCAAACTATTAGACAACGCTTGCAAATTCACCACACCTCAAGGAAGCGTGACAGTGCGAGCCAAATGCAACGGTTCTCAGATGGTGGAAGTGCTCGTAGCTGATACTGGGAGGGGAATAGAGGCGAACAGTTTAAAAATAGTGTTCGATCGATTTTATCAAGAAGAAGGAGCGCTGCGCCGCAGCGCCGGCGGTACCGGTTTGGGATTGGCAATTTGCAAGCAGATTGTTGCTGGCTGGGGCGGTAAAATTTGGGTAGATTCCGCAGGGAAAGACCGAGGAAGTGAATTTCACTTTACTATTCCCACTGTTTAGACTCAATTGATACAGCGTATTCCTGGTTTATGAATTACACCGCGCAAAACCTGGTTTCTCTTTACAGTTCTCGCATCCTTACTGATTCTGTTGCTCGAAACCCGGTTGATCGCGATCTACATCTACATGAAACATAGTGTAAAAAACCGGGTTTCTGGGAGTCTGATCGCGCAAGAATCGATCGAGTTATATCAAATCCGCGCTTCATCGTCGGACGTAAAGCCGAATCAAGCTGCCAACAAATAATTCGCGCAATTTTGATTTTTTTGACCCTTCCTTCAACAGTCAACAGTCAACAATGGTGAGGAGTGCAACTGAAATCGATATTAATTGATTGACCCAGATGCGATAGCACAGAAAAGTTTTCACTGCAGAACCAGGCTCCGCTGCTACACCCTCTCCCACCCTGTGATATCGGCCTTAAAGGTGAGGTGGCCACGCGGTGTTCAGCTTTAAAATAGAAAGTATCAAAGCAGATTCAGGATGCGCTTACCGTCTTAAACCCGGTTTGGCGACAGAATATCTAGGGAGGCTGCCGAAAATTAATACCAGTTTAAAATAAGAATCCAACTGTAGGTACGCTGCAAACCCCGATAGTAATCAGTCATGCCGAATCTAAAATCTAAAATCTAAAATCTAAAATGGTATAAGTCTCTTGTCCACAAGTCGTGAGATGGTAAAAGGCGCTCGAATCTGTTGAGGCACTGCCGACGCCAGTGTTGATTCGTGAAAAGTTGAAAATGCAAATGTTTCGCCCGGAAAAACTTTTTTTCCAGAAGAATACTCAAACCTAGAGGGGAGGAAAATCGATTATGTCACCTACAACCCAGATGAAATCTACTCAACCTATGGCCAACAAGCCACAACTACAATTAGGTTCTGAAGGTAAAGCGGTATTGGAACTCGAACAACTGCTAACAAAGTTGCAACTTTATCGGCATCCTGCTAAAGGAATTTTTGACAAAGCAGTTGAATTTTCTGTGAAACTGTTTCAGTTTCGGGTTTTCTTGTCGCCGGACGGTATTGTCGGGCCGCTGACTTGGCAGGCGCTTTATACTGGAGCCCCAGTTAATATGCCGGTACTCAAATTCGGCAGTTCTGGGGAAGCAGTCGCTACTGTTCAGGAAGTTCTCAAAATTTCCCAGCATTATGGCGGTAAAATTGACGGCGACTTTGCTACTTTGACGGACAAAGCTGTTCGCGCATTTCAAAAAAGCTTTGGGATTGAGGCCGACGGGATTGTCAATCAAGAAACTTGGACTGCTTTGAGCCAAATTCCGCGCGGCTATGACCCTAATTGGTTCTTGACTTAGGGTTGACGCGGTAAATTGTTCGATCGTGTGTGGGGAGAAATGGGGGGAATGTGCGATTATTCGGGTGCCCCACAAGCACCAGAATAATTGCTGTTTTTTTTGGATTATTTTTTCGGAATTCGTGCTGCCTAATTTAGTTTTCTAAGTTTGGTGGAAATTACCAATTATCAATTATCAATTATTAATTACTAATTATCAGAAGAGATCGATCGCCAAAAAACTGTTAACTTTCCTTACAATTTCTACAGCCGTGTCGCCTCATGATGATACGATGCCGTAAAAATCCTTTGGATATGTTTATGGCAGAAGAACTCACTGGACAACCCCCTCTTTTCGGCGGCAGCACAGGCGGCTTGCTGACCAAGGCGCTAGTTGAAGAGAAGTACGCTATCACTTGGACTAGCCCCAAGGAGCAGGTGTTTGAAATGCCTACGGGTGGCGCTGCGATTATGCGTCAAGGCGACAACTTGCTGCATCTGCCCCGGAAGGAGCAGTGCATCGCTTTGGGCGGCCAGCAACTGCGGGCTAAATTCAAAATCACGAACTACAAAATTTACCGCGTGTTTCCAGACGGTACTACTGAGTACCTGCATCCCAAGGATGGCGTGTTCCCTGAGAAGGTGAACGAAGGTCGTCCCTACAACGGTAAGATTGACCGCAATATTGGCAGCAATCCAAATCCGGCTAAGCTGAAGTTCAGCGGTAAGAAGACTTTCGACCCTTAGACCATGACTGCATGGCTGAGCAAAACATAGGTAATCTTCCCTGTAAGGCTCAGCTTGTAAACTTGTTTTTGCAGTAGTATTCTGACGCGGGAGGCTTAGCCCGCAGCGCCAAAATACTACTGCAAACTTCTAATCTTATTAAAAGTTAATAGTTAAATTAAAAATGAATGTCGTAATCAGGCGAGCGCAGCCTTCTGATATCGATGTTTGCGCTGGCATTACTTATGAAGCTTTTAAAGATATTTCCGATCGCCATAAATTCCCTACAGATTTTCCAACGCTGGATTTTGCAACCGAAATAACGGGCTTGCTAATCGAGAGTCCGGTATTTTTTGGGATCGTAGCCGAGAGTGAGGGTGCGGTTGTCGGCTGCGGGTTTATGGACGAACGCAACCCGATTCGCGGTATTGGGCCCGTCAGTGTCGATCGAACTTTTCAAGGCCGCGGCACGGGACGCGAAATCATGAAAGCTTTGCTGGAACGGGGACAGGACGCTGTGGGTATCCGTTTGGTTCAGGAATCTTTTAATATGGCGTCGCTGTCGCTGTACGCTTCCTTGGGTTTTGAGGTGAAGGAACCTTTCGTGTTAATGGAAGGGAAGTTTCGCAGCCAGCCGCAGCATGGGTTTGAGGTGCGGCCGCTGGCTAGTGAGGATGTTGGTGAATGTGCGGCTTTGTGCAAGAAATTATACAGGTGCGATCGAACTAGCGATATTGAGTACGCCCTGAATTTCTTTTCTCCTTGGGTTGCTTGCAAACAAGGTCGGATTGTGGCTTATACTTGTGCGGTGTCGGCTTTGAGCCACAGCGTCGCAGAAACTGAGGCGGATATCCAGGCTTTACTGTTGGGGGCGGCCGCGTCGAACTCCGAAGCACAGGTTTCTTTCCACTTGCCGGTGCGTTACGCAAGTTTGTTTCGCTGGTGTTTGCAAGAGGGGCTGCGCGCCCTCAAGCCGATGGCGGTGATGGCACTTGGCGAGTATCGGCCGCCGGAGGGATGTTGGTTTCCGTCTTTTGTTTATTGAGCACCAAGACGGTTAGGACGCTTTTAATCGCTGAAATCCTAGGATTGCATTTTCCTTCTTCCTGACATCCGTTACATCCGTTACATCCGTTACAGAATCCGTTGCCGAACTTCCTTCTTCCTTCTGATATATATGATATTTCCCGATTTCTCACAATTCTCGGAACTGGCGAAACAAGGCAATTTTGTACCCGTGTATCAAGAATGGGTTGCTGATTTGGATACGCCGGTGTCTGCGTGGTATCGGGTTTGTGCCGGTCAACCTTACAGTTTTCTGCTGGAGTCGGTGGAAGGTGGGGAAAAACTTGGGCGTTATAGTTTCTTAGGGTGCGATCCGTTGTGGATTTTGGAGGCAAGGGGATCTCGCACAACTCAAGTTTACCGTGACGGTTCCGAAAAAGTATTTACGGGCGATCCGTTTGTAGCTTTAACTGAATGTTTGGAGTCTTATCAACCGGTAAAATTGCCGCAGTTACCGCCGGGAATTGGCGGGTTATTCGGTTTTTGGGGTTACGAGTTAATTAAGTGGATAGAACCGCGAGTTCCCGTGCATCCAGCAAGCGAGAATGATTTGCCGGATGGATTGTGGATGCAGGTTGATAATTTGCTGATTTTCGACCAGGTGAAGCGGAAAATTTGGGCCGTCGCCTATGCGGATTTGCGCGAGGTTGGCGTTGATTTGGCCGATGCTTATCAGCAAGCGTGCGATCGCGTTGGCAAGTTAGTTCAGAAGCTGCAATCGCCGCTTTCCCGGCAATCTACTCTCATAGAATGGACTCCTCCCAATAACGGGCAAGATTCCCGTTCCACAACCGGAAATACAGAATTGGCTTACACTAGCAATATTACCCGTGAAAAGTATTGTGCCAATGTCTTAAAAGCGAAGGATTATATCAAAGCCGGAGATATTTTTCAAGTAGTTATTTCGCAGCGACTAGATGCTGAATACAGTGGCGATTCTTTTGCACTTTACCGCTCTTTGCGTCTCATAAATCCTTCTCCTTACATGGCTTATTTTCATTTCGGAGATTGGCAGATAATTGGTTCGAGTCCTGAGATTATGGTAAAGGCGGAAAATACTGCTGACGGCAAAAAGATAGCAACTTTGCGACCGATTGCCGGCACTCGCCGCCGGGGTAAAACTCCTCAAGAAGATGATGCTTTGGCTGCTGAATTGCTGCAAGATCCCAAGGAAATTGCGGAACACGTCATGTTAGTTGATTTGGGCAGGAACGATTTAGGAAGAGTTTGCCGAAACGGTACTGTAAAAGTTGACGAATTAATGGAAATTGAGCGTTATTCTCACGTCATGCACATTGTGAGCAATGTGGTGGGAGAATTGGCTGAGGATAAGACAGCTTGGGATTTGTTGAAAGCTGGTTTTCCTGCGGGTACGGTTAGCGGTGCTCCGAAGATTCGGGCGATGGAGATTGTGCACGAGTTGGAAGGTTGTCGCCGGGGGCCGTATTCTGGGGTTTATGGGTATTATGATTTTGAGGGGCAATTGAATAGTGCGATCGCCATTCGGACTATGGTTGTTCGCTCTCAAGGAGGCGATAAACATTCGGTTTCTGTGCAAGCAGGTGCTGGTTTGGTGGCAGATTCTAACCCGGATATGGAGTACGAAGAAACGCTGAATAAAGCCAGGGGAATGTTAGAGGCAATTCGCTGTTTGAAATAGTGAGGCGGAGCCTCTGGATCTGTGTTACCAGGCAGAGCCTGGTAACAAGAAAACAGCAGTAATTATTGCATTATTGTCCAATTTACCTAAGCCCCTAATATTCGAGCGACCAAAACTGCAACATCAGGAAATGCCAGCGGATTAATATTACCCTGAGTCAGAGTTTGTCTCGATTGATATCCTTCATTGGTAGGCTCTCGAAATACTATTAATTCCCTAGTTCGCAAATTGACAACCCAATACTCAGAAATGTCGGCTTCCGCATAAATCTTGCTCTTGATTCCCAAGTCTTTGCTCAGAGTATGATCCGAGTATTCTATCAGCCAAAAGATGTTTTCTGGATAGGGATGATGTTCTCGGTAATCTTGTCCCAAACGTTGAATTACAGCGATATCGGGTTGTGGCTCGGAGTTGCTTGGTGGCAAGATAATCGGTTTACCTTGGCGGATTTTAGCCCGATCACCCAGCAAATAAATTAGGTACTCTCCAGCCTCATCGCTAGAGTAAGCATGAGATTCTCCTTCGGGAGCCATTTCAATTATTTCTCCACCTATTAATTCAACGTTTCGCCCTTCCAGAATGCCGGCTGCAATGATGCGGTGGTAGTCTGCAACCGTCCATTTTACAGTCGTGACGCTCACGGCGATTACTCCTATGTTTTTATTGTTATTTTAACGGCTGTCTTGCGATCGATGTAAAATATCAGTTATTGACTTTTACTAAAGGCATAATTATGAATTTTTATATAGTTGACGTGTTTGCGGAGTCAAAATATGCTGGCAACCAGCTAGCTGTATTTTGCGGTGCTGAAGTTGCCGAACTATCTGAGGCCCAAATGCTGCTGATAGCGAGGGAAATCAATTATTCAGAAACTACGTTTATTCGATCGCCCGATCCGCGAGATGGCGGCTATGACGTGCGGATATTCACGCCCAAGAAGGAATTACCCTTTGCGGGTCATCCGACTTTGGGCACTGCGTTTGTGTTGCAGCAAGAGATTATTCGCGAAAAGGTCGATCGAGTAATTCTCAATCTAGCCGTCGGTCAAATTCCAGTTACTTTTAATTATCACAATGAATCGGCAGATATTTTGTGGATGCGACAAAACCCGCCTAGTTTTG
Organism: Microcoleus sp. Pol10D4; assembly: GCF_036701555.1. Lineage (NCBI taxonomy): Bacteria > Bacillati > Cyanobacteriota > Cyanophyceae > Oscillatoriales > Microcoleaceae > Microcoleus > Microcoleus sp. Pol10D4. The sequence goes on along the minus strand of NZ_JAUBRA010000040.1, from coordinate 26,548 downwards.
GTCAAGTTTTATCAGCAGAAACTCTGGCCAATGTCCTGAATTTAGCACCCGATGAAATTGATTCCAACTTCCCAATTCAAGAAGTTTCTACGGGAGTGCCGTTTATAATTGTCCCATTAAAAACTCTCGCCTCGCTCAAAAAAACTCAAGTCAACTTAGATAAATATTTTGAGCTAGTTGATACAATGGAAGCGAAAGAAATTTTGATATTTTGCCCAGAAACCTACAGCGATCTTAATGATTTAAACGTGCGAGTTTTTGCCCATTCATTAGGAATTCCAGAAGATCCGGCGACTGGCAGTGCTAACGGCTGTTTGGCTGGATATTTGGTAGAACATGATTATTATGGGGAAGCAAAGATTGATGTCAGAGTTGAGCAGGGTTATGAAATAGATCGACCTTCTTTGCTGTTGTTACAAGCCGCCAAAAATGAAGGGGAAATAACAGTTTTGGTTGGTGGTAAGGTGGTGATGGTTGCTAAGGGAGAATTTGTGTAGAATATTTAATGGCAAATTATTAGTCGCAGATGCAGACACCTAGATTTAGATGCTTATTTGGCGATCGAGATGTTACAATTTTGCTAATATGAGGTAGCTCATATTCATTGATTCCCGTGATTGTTAGGCTAAAAGAGTCATCCATACCAGAGACTTTCCAATGCTGCAAACATTTTCGCGGACTTTAAATGTATCCCCTGACGCTTCAGAAGCCCTGCTTTCACTGCCCTTAACCAGCTTGCTCGATTCACCGGAATTCAATCAATTATTAGGAAGTCTCGATACTGCTTTACTCAAAGAAACTTTGCCAACTGCTGGAACTGTTTTAGCTCAAAAGTTGCCGCCTTTTTACGACTGGTTGCAAACAGAACTAGGAATTAAAAACGTCCCTGAAAGTCCAGATCATACTACGAAATGGGTAGTCGGTTTTTTGAAGAATCAAGAAAGTTTAACTCGTTTAGTTGATCTGCACAAATCAATTCCTAGACAGGCATTAGAACGAGCGATCCCTCGTTTAGTTAGCGCCTTTGATGAGGTTCAACCCACCGCTGTAAAGCAAGAATGGGAAAAAGCGATCGCAGCACTTTGTTTGGTTCTCGCCGTCGCAGCGCGGGAAAACCAGCCCTCTGCGACTTGAAGCAATTCTGTCTGAGTTTAAACAAAGCGCTTTTTTCGGAAAATTTGCAATTGAGTACGATCGATCTGAACGACTACTGGCCGCCGTTTGTTCAGGACGATCGCATTATGTCTGTTGAGCAAAAGCAACTGAGCCAATATTGCCACAATTGCGCGTCTTTTGAGAAACTTGCCTTCAAAACGGGCGATTCGGACGATCGCCTCTTCGATTTTATAACAACAGTTGTTGCCTTTTGGGGAAATCACAAAAATCGTTCCCGGTATGTAATCCCCTTCATTTGCCCAGAAAGCATACCTTTCGCCTAAAGTAAAATAGTGAAAAACATTCTTAGCCGTGGAAGTTTTAGCTAACTTTTCCGAAACGCCCAAAGAATTAAAAATTACAGTGGATCTAATATAATCCGGGTATTTTGCTGCTATTTGCTGAGCAACTTTGCCGCCCAAACTTTCTCCGATGACATCCGGCGGATTCCCGCTGTGAAATTGCTGCTTTATCCAATCAATAGCACCCGCAGTTTGCGCCGATTTTAACTGGCGTTCTAGTTTGGCCATAAATACATCGGGCGTATCTTCCAAAACGCGCTCGAAAGGATACCAAGAACCGTATCCGCGAATCACGAAAACAGGCGGATTATTGCCAGAAATGGGGATGCGACTTTCAGCATAAAAACCAGTGCGAGAGTCTTCAAACACTTTTTTTATGATATAATTTCCATCAATAACTTGCCCTTCTTCGTGCCGAATGTAAATTGAAGGATTATTGGGTTTAAAAGTATCGTGCAGTTGGGGTTTGGCAAATTTTTCATACAGGTAATCTAGCAAGTGCCTTCCCGTTTGGCGATCGACAAAATCGAATTCTGTTCCTTTCATTATCTGGTAGCCGCCGATTTTACCAACAATATTTAATGACTACAAACAATCTACATAAACTCGCCCCCGCACAACAGATAACCCACATCAAATTTTACTTATATCAAAGGCTAAAAATGTACATCGGGATTTACCGTTGGGCGAGCGGGTTTTATAGATTGTCAATGATTGGCAAATATTGTCTGTGAAACCCGCCCCTACCACATCTGCCAAATGTACATCGGGATTTATCGTTGGGCGAGGGCGGGTTTTAGATATTGTCAATTATTAGCAAATATTGTATGTGAAACCCGCCCCTAGCAAATCATTTTTACAAAACTCGCAACGTGCTAGCAACACTATCGACTGCTTCCATCGCTCGAATTTCATCGAGTGCTTGTTGAAAATTACCTTCCCTAACATCGTGAGTCACGACTACAATTTCTGCTAAATCGCCGTGAATTCCCGTCTGGACAACTGATTCCAAACTAACTTTGTGGTTGCCGAAACAAGTGCCGAGTTTGCCAATTACGCCCGGAGTATCGCGCGTCAGAAAACGGGCATAAAAGCGAGTAACAAGTTCCTGCATCGGAGCAATTTTGCAGTAGTGTTGGTGACTGCAACTCAGCAAAGGATGGGGAATCGGAACAGTTTCGGTTTTCAGGATGGCCGCGACATTCATGATGTCGGATACTACGGCGCTAGCTGTGGGGCCCGCACCGGCGCCGCGCCCGTACAGCATCAATTGCCCGATCGGCTCTCCTTCGACTAAAATTGCATTGTAAACCCCGTTAACACTCGCCAGCGGATGAGTTTTCGGCACAAAACTCGGATGCACTCGAATTGACAGCAGTTCGCTTTCTTCCTCCGCTTGCTTGCCATTGTAGTGGGAGGTTTCTTGAGCAATAGCCAACAATTTAATCACAAATCCCAGCTTGTCGGCGTAGTTAATATCCGCCGCACTAACTTTTCTGATACCTTCGCAATGAACATCAGCTAATTTGATGCGTCCGCCAAAAGCTAGCGAGGCTAAAATAGCAATTTTATCGGCAGCATCTAACCCATCTACATCTGCTGTGGGGTCAGCTTCAGCATAACCTAATTGCTGAGCGTCGGCGAGCACTTCGGCAAAGTCTGCACCTTCTGTTTGCATTCGCGTCAGGATGTAATTAGTTGTGCCGTTGACGATGCCGGTGACAGTTTGAATGCGGTTTGCACCTAAAGATTGTTTGAGGCTTTGAATGACTGGAATGCCGCCGCCGACAGCAGCTTCTAGCATTACGTAAACGCCTTTTTTGTTGGCGGCCTCGAAGATTTCATTCCCGTAGCGGGCGATAACTGCTTTGTTGGCAGTGACGACGTGCTTGCCGCTAGCAATAGCTTGCAGAATGAGCGATCGCGCCGGTTCCAATCCGCCAATCAATTCTACTACAATATCAATTTCCGGGTCAGTTGCGATCGCTTCTAGGTCAGTTGTCAGCACATTTTCTGGCAATTGTAAAGACCGAGTTCGAGAAATATCGCGCACTCCCACCCGATAGATTTCCAATTCCTGCAACAGCGGATGGCGGCCGTCTGGGGAGAGCAAAATCTCTGCTGTTCCCGCGCCAACTGTACCCAAACCTAGCAAACCAATTTTGAAAGCCACGACTTTGACCCGTTGAAACTCACTTCATCTAGAATCATTGTATGATAACCGCGGCTTCACTGAATACCCAGAGACCCGACTTCTTAAAAAAGTCCGGGATCTACATGACTAATGAATCCAGATTTTACATGGCAATTTAAAGTTCTGTATCCATCTCTATCCCCATTTCTCGCAGCCGCTGCGCCAATCTTTCGGCCCGCTGCCTTTCGGCATTAACTTGCTGTTCTAGTTGCTCATTTTGCTGTTCTAGTTGCTGATTTTGCTGTTCAACTTGCTGTAGCTGTGCTTGTTCTTCTCGAATTAAATCTTCAACTAGGGGCGGACATAGCACTTGATTAACCGATAAAATAAATTCAGCGAACTGTACAGACTGAACTTGCTGTCCCGGCAAAAATTCCTGATGAGAATAACTGCCTTCATTTTCCGGGCGACTGCATACTCGTATTTTCGGTTGATTTGGGTCTACAATCCAATATTCAGGGATATCAATTAAGTCATATTCTGCCCGTTTGCGAATGTAGTCGTCCCGCCAATTTTGACTGGTAACTTCGATAACTAACAGCGGTTTTTCTTCAAAGTCCAAGACTGCGGAACCAGGTTGGGCACAGACTTGTTCCCACAGACTCTGAGTGCAAATCACCACATCAGGAATGCGAGAAGAGTTTTCTTCGGTTCGGACTGCGGTAGTCACAATTGCAACTATGGGTAGGTTGTGTGCTGCAAAGAAGCGCCGGAACTGATAAACTAAAAATTCACAAATTTTGATATGTATTGCTGTAAGTGTTGGCATTTCGATCAGATTGCCCCGATATAATTCATAACAAACACCCGATTCTCCCTGATAGTTCAGATATTCTTCAAAGGTGAGTTTTTGGGTAGAAGTTATAACCATGTCAGTTATCTCCCTTTTTCGGTGAGCTTACTGTATATTTTACACTTTTTGTGGGTCGTTCAAGCTTTTCCAAACTAAAAACTTTTTAAAACAATTGTAGGGCGAGCAAAGCCCGCCCTACAAATCAGATTAAATCAGGTAACACATTAATAAGTTTCAACGTGCCAACGGTGCTCTTTCTTCAACTGTTTCTGATAGGCAGCCCACTCAACGCCATACTTGCCAGCCGCGGCCGACATTCCCTCATCAATTCCGCCTTCCATGCCCTTCAAACCGCAGATATAAGTGTGAGTATTCGGCTTTTGAACCAATTCCCACAATTGGTCTGCGTTCTCTTGAATCCGGTTTTGAATGTACATCTTGCCGCCGTCAACATTTTTTTGCTCGCGGCTGATGGCATAAGTCAAGCGGAAATTATCGGGGAACTCGCGCTGCAATTGCTCCAACTCTTCCTTATAGAGAATGTTGGGAGTGTAAGCAACTCCAAAGAACAACCAAGCTAAACCTCTGAATTTGTAACCGGGATTGTTTTCTTTAAACATCCGCCACAAATAAGCCCGGAAAGGAGCAATACCCGTACCGGTACCCATCATAATCACGGTGGCTTCCTCGTCGTCGGGCAACAACATTTCCTTGCCTACGGGGCCGGTGATTTTGACATCATCTCCAGGTTGTAAACCGGTGAGAAAAGTCGAACAAACACCAAAGACTTTTTCACCTGTTTCTGGGCTTTTGTACTCTAGGCGGCGGACGCATAGAGAAACTGTTTTGTCGTCTACATCGTCTCCGTGACGGGTGGAGGCGATCGAATACAGCCGAATTTTGTGAGGTTTGCCGTTTTTATCCGTCCCATCGGGAATAATCCCGATACTTTGACCTTCGAGATAGTGTAACTTGCCTCCAGAAATGTCAAATTTGACGTGACGGACTGTACCCTCGCCGCCTTCTCTGACCAATTCTTCTGTAGAAATGCACTTACCAATATAGGGATTGGCCGGCTTGTAGAGGTTAACAGGAACCTGAACTTTTTCCTTGGCTTGAGTCATGGGCTTAGTTTTTTCTCCAGATTTCTGACTCTGTAGCCCTGCTTCTGGTGCGACTTTGCCATTTGTTTCGGGAGCGCTGTTTGAGGGGCGAATGCTGACAATTTTGCCACCCATCCGAGCAATCCGGCGCATTTCCTGATTCATGCGCTCGTAGGGCACGGAGATAAATACGCTGCCACTACGGCGAATCGGGTTACTTGTTTGGTCAGTTGCTTGGCTCTGACGCATACCCTCCACTTCGTAAACAAAGATGCGGCTGCCTGATTCTGAGTTTGCCGCAACACCAGATATGCTTGGGCTGTACATTTGTTGCTTGTCCTTCACGATACAGAGTTATAAAGAAAGAGAATGTGACGTTAGACTCAATTTACTTTTTTCTTAAGGCCATCGGGACTAATTGGCCGCGCCAATTTTTGGGCCTCGCCACGCCGGCGGGAGTGTTGAAGTTGCGATCGCTCGCGTATCAAATCCCTACTAGCCGAACGCCGCGCTCACCGAGCCCTGTTGCGTTCGGCTGTTGACCTATAGCTATTGTTGTCTGCGTACTGCAAATATTTTACCCGATCGGGGGATCTGCCCCGATAAGTCCTTCTGATTTGGGGAGCGCCCCACCAGAGAAAGGAAAATTCGAGGAGTTTAATGAGGCTGAGCTTGTAGGGGGCGAACGCATTCTGGTAAGATTAACCACTAAAGTTAGTATTAATTACTTGCCTTGAAGATTGCTTGGGTCTGCCCGGGCAGGCAGTCAACTCACTGCTGTATGCTGGTGAGAACTCGATCCTCTCGGGGTAGCACAGCAGCACAAAGCCTGCTTGCGGCTACCTGCGGGCTGAAATTTTGTGGAATCTAGACTTGAGTTAGTTAGTAAACAGTGATTTTGTTAGAGGGAAACTATGACCAGTAAGCCGGATCGCGTGGTTTTAATTGGCGTTGCCGGAGATTCCGGATGCGGAAAATCTACTTTTTTACGCCGATTGACAGATTTGTTCGGGGAAGATTTCGTTACTGTAATCTGCCTCGATGACTATCATTGTCTCGATCGCAAGCAGCGCAAGGAAACAGGGATTACAGCCCTTGACCCCAGAGCGAACAATTTTGACCTGATGGCTGAGCAAATGAAGGCTCTCAAAGAAGGTCGGGCGATCGACAAGCCGATTTACAACCACGAAACCGGTCTGCTCGATCCTCCAGAGCGGGTAGAGCCGAATCACGTGATTGTGATTGAGGGGCTGCATCCCCTGTACGACGAGCGAGTTCGATCGCTCATCGACTTCAGCGTCTACCTCGACATCAGCGACGAAGTAAAAATTGCTTGGAAAATCCAGCGCGACATGGCGGAACGGGGCCACCGTTACGAAGACGTGCTGTTTGCGATCAATGCTCGCAAACCGGACTTTACCGCCTACATCGACCCGCAAAAGCAATATGCTGATGTGGTAATTCAAGTGTTACCGACCAACTTGATCAAAGATGACAAGGAGCGGAAAGTTTTGCGCGTGCAAATGATCCAGCGCGAAGGCATCGCCAATTTTGAGCCTGCGTATTTGTTTGACGAAGGTTCAACAATTAACTGGGTTCCTTGCGGCCGCAAGCTGACTTGTTCCTATCCCGGAATTAAGATGTACTACGGGCCTGACGCTTTCTACGGTCACGAAGTCTCGATTTTGGAAGTAGATGGTCAGTTCGAGAATCTCGAAGAAGTTATTTACATCGAAAGCCATTTGAGCAAAACTTCTGCGAAGTATGAAGGCGAGTTAACTCACCTGTTGCTCCAGCACCGCGAATATCCTGGTTCTAACAATGGAACTGGTTTGTTCCAAGTGTTAGTCGGATTGAAGATGCGGGCGACTTACGAGAAGTTGACTGCGAAGGAAGCGAAAGTGGCTATGAGTGTTTAGAACGCAGACATGAAAGATTTGAGAGGCGCAATTGCGCCTCTTTTTTTGTGGAGAAATGAACCGCAGAGGGCGCAGAGGGCGCAGAGTAGAGTTAGGGGCAATACAGTTCAGTTAAGCCCGATCCCCCCTAGCCCCCCTTAAGAAGGGGGGGACAAGAACTTACTCAAAGTCAACCCCTACTCCCCTTCTTAAGGGGGATTTAGGGGGATCTCCGAGGAATAAACACTTTTAACTGAACCGTATTGGAGTTAGGGCAGGGTGTTTGGAAGTAGAGATTTTAAGAAGGTTTTTCCGGCTTCATTCAAGTCGCTATCTAGGGAAAAAGTTAGACTGCGAACTCGGATATCGTCATTTTTTATGTCTAGTGGCTGTTTGAGGTTTTGCGGGTAGATGAGAATTGCATTTTGGCACTTTAAGGCATTGGCGTAAGCAACTATTTGATGACGGTCATCACTGCCTACTTTATCGGGATCTTTGTATTTGGTATCGAGGACATACTGGACTTTTTTTGTTTCAATATCGCCTAGAATTAAGTCAATCTTATCGAAATAGTTTTGGTCATGTGTGACTCGGTGTTGTTGTTTGACAAAAAAGGCTTTTGGTGTATTTGCTTTGAGCCATTCAGCGACAAATTGTTCATATAAATTAGCCATGTCTATGAGAAAAGGGAGCATTTCGCGATCGCCAGTTGCGTGACTGGGCCCTGTGTAATCTAAAAAGAATCGACATAAGGCGTGTAAAAGTTGATAATCTTCATTCAAACGGTGATAATTTCTATCAATACAAGCTTCTGATTTAAAAGGTTTTAATGTAACAAATCCTTGGAGTGCGTGAAAGGCTTTTCGCACAGTGGATGAAACAGATTCACCGCACAAACCGCTGCGGCCAATGATGAAAAGTGTCCAAGCCAGAATTTGATTATCTTCGATATCCCCTGTTTGTTCGCTATAGTGGCATTTTAGTTTAACATCCCAAGGTTTTTGCAGGGCTGACCGCAAATCGACGCGGCCGCGAATGTAGGCGAGTCTTTCGGTTTTGGATAAGTAATCGCGATATAATCCTTTGCGACAGCGTTCTAGGATTTTTTGGGCAAGAATGTTAGCTAATCTCTCGTAACTTTGTTCTAAAAATTGGCACTGAATCGCTCCTTGGGGAAATTTTATCTTAAGGTTGTAGGCATAGTCAAGCATTCCGAAGAGGTTGTTTATGGGAACCTTGGGGCGGATGGCGATGTGAAATTCTGGAGTGATTGGAATGTTGCCAACTCTGCCTTTAGATTTTAAGTGCCATTGATATTTAGTTTTAAAGTTGGGAAATTCTATCTCGATTTCCTTGGCATAATTATGGTATATTTTCTGTCCTACTGATTCGGGGATTGAGTCTTGTTCAAAAGTGGCTAATTGATATTCTGTAAGCTCGATAATTCGGCGGGATTCTGGTTTCATAATTGTGGTGGATGCAGTAACGCCACGGTATCGGCGTTAATGACGGCGTTAGATTGTCAATAGCCCAATTTTGTCTTGATATTATCCCAGAGAAACTCATCCATTTTTTCCAGGTTATCAAAGAAGTATTCTTCAAGGTATGGCTCAATTTCCATTTGCCAAATATCTTGGATATCTTCAGTTAAGGTTTTTGTCAAAAAGAAGGAGATGCCTAGTTGATAGTGTTTGTTGTTAATTGCGCGATTGACATCTTCTAGAATGCTAATTAATTTCTCAACGGGAAAACCTGGTTCCTCTCTTTGGTGATACTGTCGCAGCACTTCATAGTTTGGATAGACGGGAATGAATGCGAAACGGCGGCGGAGTGCATTATCAACTAAGGCAATAGAACGGTCTGCTGTGTTCATTGTGCCGATAATGCGGACATTTGTAGGAATCTTAAAGGGTGTACCGCTGGCTAGTATAATAGAGCGTTTTGTGTCTTGTCGGTCATCTAGAAGATACATTAACTCGCCAAAGACTTGAGAGAGATTGGCGCGATTAATTTCATCAATAATGAGAACGCAAGTGTCTTTATAGGCTTTGGCTTTTTCACAGAATTCTAGAAATTTACCGGGAACTATTGAGTAGGTTAATTGTTCGTTTTGAGTTGTTGGGCGGAGGCCTTCGATAAAGTCTTCGTAGGTGTAGATAGGATGAAATTGGATAATGTCTGAGAAACCATTACCGCCGCCGTCACCGATTAAATGTTTGGCTAGTTTTTCGGCTATAAAGGTTTTTCCGGTTCCGGGTGGGCCTTGGATGATGGTTTGGCCTTTGCGGTGGATGGCGCGTATATAGCGGTTTAGTTCTGTTTCGTCAAAGCCAGTTTCTTCGGCACACTTGGATAGAGTATATTTGGGATTTAGCTTAGTAGATTCATTGACTAAGGAATACAAGTGGTCATTGATAGCTGTCTTTTTATCATCTAAAGTTGCCAGCAAAATCAGATCGATGTGATTGAAAAAAAATTGTGCTATTTGATGGCTTAACTGACTGGTAGATAGGTTAATTAATTCATTTTTAGTAATGAAAACCTCATTGTTTGACACATCGAGTATATCATATTTATTTTTGTTTTTAATAATAATTTTTTCGAGCTTATCAGCTTTAGTTTGCAAAATATTAAGAAAAATGGAACGATAGATTTCTTGGGAATAGCCAAAGGTAATATAATTACGATTAAGGCGGATATAGCAAAGTTTAAAATAGCCAAATTTCTTCTCTAATTCACCTTCATTCCATTTTGCATCTCCCGGCAAGGCAGAAAGCTGTGATGGTAGTTTAGCCGACACTAAATAGCACAGCCTATTAAAGGGTTCCTCTACATATTCAACTAATTTAGCGTAATTTCTATAAAGTAGAGAAAGCGAGAATTGACGTTTATTTTCCCAATAGCCTATCAATTCAAAAGTAGACAGTGAGAAGAGGTATTTAGGAGATATGGTATCATATTTCATATTTCTAAATCTATTTGTTTGAAAATCATTGTCGCCCAGATTAATCATAGGTTTTATTTCTTCTTCTAGATCAATAATTTCACCTTGAAAGTAATGAGCTAATTTGAGAGCAGCTTGTCTAACCTCATCACCTTCTATTTCTTCCCATCTTTCAGCAATCATATCTATTTCCATTAGGTCATTTAGAGTTTCAGTCTCAGTCCGGTCAAATGTGTCATCTTCCTCACATAAATCGTAGTCGGGCTGAATACTTTGAATACTTTTTTGGATAGATTCAGACAACTTTAATGTACTCCCAAAATTTTCTATGAGGATTGCTACTACATCTCGACGCACATTGTTGATTAAGTCGATTATTTCTCTGTCTAAATCATAGGCATAAATTTTGTTTTTAGGAAATTTATTTTCATAATCTTCATCTATTACTTGTTTTAAATTGCAAATATTGATTCCCAAAATATCAGCAACATCCCAAAACTTTTCATAACCAACCATTCCTAATCCGCTATATTCAGCGTATACATAAAAAAGAGCTATACAGTAAAGTGATGCCTGAAAGTATTCAATTTGAGTGCGATAATTAACAATTCCTGATTTGACAAATGATTTCCACGCATTCTCCAGCCATTCTAAGACTCTAAACTTTGCCCGTTCTTCGGTATATTCATCAATTAATCCCCATTTATGTTCAGGAATAAATTTATAAAATACTTCATAGAAATCCAGGAATTCACATATCATAGATTCCATGCTATCTTCTATCTCAGACCAGGTAATAATATTTGTGTAATTCATAATCGATACCCTAAAAACAAAATAAAGCTGCTGTATCAAAAACGACTTATTTCATTAATGTCGTCTTTTTCTTTAAACCCCCTCCATTTCCAACCTCTACAAGTACCTATAATTTTAAAGTCAAAACCGTCAAAAAGCAATTTTTAAAACAATCAGTGCTAACCCTTAATTATTGTCTTGTTCTTCCTTTCAATAAAATTGATAGGGCTTATGTACGTCTGGTCAAAAACCCGGTTTATGCGTCAATATCTCTCGGATAAATCCACGATTTTTCGGAGAAACCAGGTTTTTTTTGCCTTAGTCCTAATTAATTAACTTATTGTAGCCGATCGCCCTTCCCGACACCAGATATCTGAGATACGATCGCACCCCCATCCTTACCGTCATCAACAGCCCTCCCAAACCAGTAACACTGGCCAAACCTCTAACAACAGTTGCCGGAAAATTTAAACTTGTGTCGAAACTATCTAAACGTGCTATATTCAACTCCGTAAACCCTGAAGTACGCTTTCAGGTATTGCAAATTTATAAACGAGTCAACTGAATGCTCTCTAATTTCAAGAAATTAGCTTCAATTGCAATCTTCTTTGTCGCCGTAAAACTTTTAGTTAACTATCCCCCTTTCAGAGAAATAGAAAATTATATCGCAAATAGAAACCCAGCAAGTGCCACCTTAGACGCTGGAACTCAGCAGCAAAAATCCAGCAGCCCGCCTCCGGTAGTTCCCAAAAAATCACCGGAGCAAAAGTTTGATGTAGTAGTATATGGTGATGAAGTACCGGGGATATGTGCGGCGATATGGGCTAAGAAAACTTTAGGCGCAAAGGGCAAAGTTGCGATCGTGCGATCGAACTACGGAAGAGATCCTTTGGGCGGCTTACTCACCCGCGGCGGTTTAGCTTACATAGATTTAGATAAAATCCCCGGTTGGTACCGCCAACCCTACGCCCAATGTTTTAAGGAATTCTTAGATAAAGCGAATGCGCGCGAATCTTGCTTAGACCCAAAAAGGGCAGATCAAGCTCTCAGACAAATGCTTTCAGCAGCAAAAGTCAGAGTTATTTCCAACTCAACTCTTACTCCCCACGTCGTAGATAAAAAAATCGAATATGCCTCAGTAAAAGGCAGCACATTAAGAATTAAAGCCCACTCTTTTATTGACGTAACTCAAGACGCGGAATTAGCCAGAAAAGCCGGATTATCTTATTATACAGGATATGAATCTCAAAATATAAAATCTAAAAATGAAACTTTAGCAGTCTCTGTAGTTCCGACAATTACAGGTATAACGATGTCCGAATTCCGCAGAATAGAAGATGAAATTCTCTACAACCGGCCTTTGGTAAAAAAAATTAAAGAAAGCATTATGAAATCAAAAGATCCGGCTAGTACAAAATTCTGGATGAGGAATTTCTGGAGTACGATTTATCAGCCATATACAGACGGCTACGACATCAGAAGCGTAGCCATAGGTGCAGCGTATCACATAGACAGAAAGCTGCCCTTTAGCCAAAATAAAGGATTCTTTTTTGATAAAGGCAATGTCTGCGTTTATAACAAAAATGTGCTGTCCTGGAACGGGTTTCTGTTTAAATACCAAGTTGACCAAATCATGAAGATGGAAGCTAACGGCAGAAAACCGACTCCTGAAATGATTAGAGAAATGTCATTTCTCCAATACTGGCTACAAAAGAAGTCTGGTAAAGATGTGAGAGTCTTTATTCCCGACGAGATTTATATCAGGCAAAGTTTGAACGTTCGCGATGTGGTAGATCCGCTGACGGGGAAGGAGATTATCAAAGGGGGAACAGTACCCGAAAAGTCGATCGGCAGTTTTTCCTACGATTTCGATATGCGGGGCGGAGTCAAGAATTTATCTGCGAGAATTCCGCCGCTGCCAGTGTATAATTTCGGGATAGAAAGCGCTTTGGCTAGCAAAGTCAAGAATTTAGCCATTGTCGGGCGATCGTCCGGTTATGTCGGTATGGCTGTATCCGTCGGGCGAATTGCAACGGTGAATATTTATCAAGGACAAGGTGTGGGCGTGGCGGCTGGTTTGGCTAGCAAGTTCGGCGTACCGCTGAATTCGATTACTTCGGCTGAAACGAAAAAAGCTCTGGAGACTTTAACGGGGAAAACGACGTATTTGTCGGGGAGAGATACGAGTTATGGAGTGGATTATAAGGAAGTGAAATAATTAGAGATATTAAGAGGAATGAACCCCAGAGGGCGCAGAGAGGAGAGGGATGAGAGGGTTTTTTAGGAGAGGATGAGGCGGCGGATTCCTTCTTTTAAAAAGCGGACATTGAAGTTGATGAGAAGGGCTAGAGGATAACCAGTCATTTTGAGGTAGGAGATAACTTGAGCCTCATGAATAGGAAGTAGAGTTTGGACTGACTTTAATTCAACTACGATAGTGTTGGCAACCAGCATATCGTATCTGCCTTCCCCAACCACAACACCTTTATAAGTTACATTTACTGTAGGTTGAGGTTGAAAAGGAATTCCCCGGCGCGAGAGTTCTTCACGCAACGAATTCTCATATACCGCTTCCAAAAACCCCGGCCCCAACTCCTTATGAACCTCCATCGCCGCCCCAATCACAGCATAAGTCAACTCATTAAGATCCTCTGCCAACTCCCCTCTCCTCTTCTCAAACCCATATCAAAATCATAACCCAAAACCCTCGCAACACTCTTCCCTCTGCGCCCTCTGCGCCCTCTGCGGTTCAAAACTCTTCTCTTAATGGAGTGGATTGTAAAGACGTGAATAGATATTAAGAGGATTTTACCGCAGAGAACACAGAGAGCGCAGAGAGGGGAGGGATAAAAGGTTTTTTTACGACATCCAAAACCCTCGCAACACTCTTCCCTCTGCGCCCTCTGCGCCCTCTGCGGTTCAAACCTCTTCTCTTCCCCCCGCTGTGGCACAATCTTATATATAAAACCTGCACCCTCTCGCCAATGACCGCAAACCTACCCCCGCAATACGACCCCCAAGCCACCGAAGCCAAGTGGCAAAAATACTGGGAAGACAACCAAACCTTCAAAGCTGACCCCGAAAAAGGCGGCGAACCTTACTGTGTAGTTATCCCGCCGCCCAACGTCACGGGCAGCCTCCACATGGGACACGCTTTTGAAGAGACGCTGATTGATGTCCTCGTCCGCTATCACCGCATGACTGGACGCAATACCCTGTGGTTGCCGGGAACGGATCATGCTAGCATCGCAGTTCAAACTATTCTCGAAAAGCAACTCAAAGCAGAAGGCAAAACTCGCCACGATTTAGGTAGAGAAAAATTCTTGGAACGGGCCTGGGAGTGGAAAGCTGAATCTGGCAATACTATTACCAATCAATTACGCAGTTTGGGCGTGTCTGTTGATTGGTCGCGTGAACGCTTTACGATGGATGAAGGCTTATCCGCTGCGGTTTTAGAAGCGTTTGTCCGCTTGTACGATGAGGGGCTGATTTATCGCGGTAATTACCTGGTGAATTGGTGTCCGGCGAGTCAGTCTGCTGTGTCGGATTTGGAGGTTGATCAGCAGGAAGTTGACGGGCATTTGTGGCATTTCCGCTATCCTTTGACGGACGGTTCTGGTTATTTGGAGGTGGCGACGACTCGGCCGGAAACGATGTTGGGCGATACTGGGGTGGCTGTGAATCCAGAGGACGATCGCTACAAACATCTTATCGGTAAAACTGTGACTTTGCCGATCGCCAATCGCGAAATTCCCATCATTGCTGATGAGTTTGTAGATCCGACTTTCGGAACAGGTTGTGTCAAGGTGACTCCCGCCCACGATCCGAATGACTTCGAGATGGGTAAACGTCACAATTTGCCGTTTATTAACATTATGAATAAGGACGGCACTTTAAATGAAAATGCCGGAGATTTCCAGGGACAAGACCGATTTGTTGCCCGGAAAAATGTGGTAAAACGGTTAGAAACGGACGGGGTTTTAGTTAAAATAGAAGATTATAAGCATACTGTTCCCTACAGCGAACGCGGCAAAGTCCCGGTCGAACCTTTGATATCTACACAATGGTTTGTGAAGATCGATCCTCTTTCTCAACGAGCTTTAGAAGCATTAGATAAAAGTAACTCACCAGTCTTTGTTCCTGACAGATGGACAAAGGTTTATCGCGATTGGCTGGTGAAGCTGAAGGATTGGTGTATCTCCCGACAATTGTGGTGGGGACACCAAATCCCGGCTTGGTATGCTGTTAGCGAAACCCAAGGAGAAATTACTGATACAACACCTTTTATAGTTGCAAAAAATGAAGCTGAAGCTAAGGAAAAAGCTACGGCTAAATTTGGTCAGGATGTCAAGCTAGCAAGAGATCCAGATGTATTGGATACTTGGTTTTCGTCCGGGTTGTGGCCTTTCTCAACTTTGGGATGGCCGGACGAAACTAAAGATTTGGAGTTTTACTATCCGACAACTACTTTGGTTACAGGTTTTGATATCATCTTTTTCTGGGTTGCTAGAATGACGATGATGGCAGGACATTTTACTGAAAAGATGCCTTTTGATACTGTTTACATTCACGGTTTGGTGTTGGATGAAAACGGTCAGAAAATGTCTAAGAGTAAAAATAATGGTATCGACCCGCTGCTGTTGATTGGTAAGTACGGTACTGATGCTTTGCGCTACACTTTGGTTAAGGAAGTGGTTGGGGCCGGTCAAAATATTCGCATGGAGTACGATCGCAAAACTGATGAATCGAAATCGGTGGAAGCTTCGCGGAACTTCACGAATAAGTTGTGGAATGCGGCCAGGTTTGTGATGATGAATTTGGAGGGACAGACGCCGCAGCAGTTGGGAAGTCCTCACCCCCCCCAACCACCCCTTACCGAGGGAGGGAGAGAAGAAGGGTTAGAATTGTGCGATCGCTGGATTCTTTCTCGCTATTATCAAGTTGTGCAACAAAGCTGCAATTGTTTGGAAAATTACGGTTTGGGGGAAGCGGCGAAGGGACTTTATGAGTTTATTTGGGGCGATTTCTGTGACTGGTATATTGAGTTAGTCAAGTCTCGCTTGCAACAGGATGCTGAACAAAATTCTAAGAAAGTGGCACAGCAAACTTTTGCTTTTGTGTTGGAAGGGATTCTGAAACTACTGCATCCTTTTATGCCACACATTACTGAGGAAATTTGGCACACTCTGACTCAAACAGGTGACGATCAATGTTTGGCTTTGCAAGCTTATCCTGAAGCAAACGCATCACTCATTGATTCTGATTTGGAACAGCAGTTTGAGTTGTTGTTCGGTACAATTCGCACTATTCGCAATTTGCGGGCGGATTCTGATATCAAGCCAAGTGTGAAGGTGACGGCGATTTTGCAAAGCGAAAACGAGAAAGAACGCCAAATAATCTCAGATGGAGGCGTTTACATTCAGGATTTGGCAAAAGTCGAAAATCTGACAGTTACTGCTAGTTTGGATACAGATTTGGGACAGACAATTGCTGGGGTTGTCGGTACTGTGCAAGTATTGATTCCTCTGGCTGGGGTGGTGGATTTGGCGGCTTTGCGTGCTAAATTAGAGAAGAAGTTGAGCAAGGTGGAAGCTGAAATTAAGCATACTGCGGCGCGTTTGACTAATCAGAAGTTTGTGGATAAGGCTACTCCTGATGTTGTTCAGGGGGCGAGGGATGCTTTGGCGGAAGCCCAAAAACAAGCGGAAATTTTGCGCGATCGGCTAAAGGTGTTTTAATAGTGTTGACTGTTGACTGTTGACTGTTGACTGTTTTTAGTCAATTTGTAGGGTGCGTGAGGTTGAATAATTTGGAATGGCAAGGAAAATATTGACTCTCACGCACCGCAGGCGCGATCGGCTAAAGTTGTTTTAATAGTTGACTGTGGACTGTAATCTTGTTCCCAGGCTATGCCCATTAGTGACAACAAACACGTTAAACAGACCGTCTCTTTTGTTTTTATCGAAGTCTAGATCCCCCCTAACCCCCCTTATTAAGGGGGGGACAAGAGGGTTCAAAGTCCCCCTTCTTAAGGGGGATTTAGGGGGATCGATACTCGGCTAGAAGCGAGATATACAAATAACCAATAACAAATAACCAATAACCAATAACCAATAACCAATAACCCTCATGTTATATTTAGCCCAAGTACAAAATCAGGAAAATTTAGGCGAGATAAGTCTGCAATTGCTGGCTTGCCAAAATTCTGACCATACTTGGGCTATTCTTAGTGAAGAAAGTTTCTTGACATTACAGAAAGATTTTGCTCAAAATCCAATTAACTCTGCAACGAATGTATTAAATGAAGGGATTTTAGTATTAGCAACTGTTGACGAAAATAGCCAGGTTTTGCATATTCAAGCAGCTACAAATTGGGTACTACAATTAGTAGAGAAATATTTAACAACAGGCTTTACTCCCGATTTTTTGCAGCAAGAAGCCCAGAAAGCAGAAGATTGGCGGCAATCTCTCACTTTGCAGAGTCAAGAATTGTCTCGCCGCTTGATTGAAGTTGAAGCCCGCCGAGAACAAATTCAAAATTTAGAAGCAAAACTCCAGCAGGAAAAGCAATTGTTGGAAAGTTCGATCGCCCAATTGCCAATTCCGCCCGCTACTCCACTAATATGACTTAGAATTTGACTTAAGTTAACATACCAAACTTAGGGACACGGCACTACCGCATCCCCACAAACCTAATATGCAATTTGCTGGACATCATATAATTTGTAACTTGACAAATACCCCTTACCCGTTGCCGAATCGCCAGCAAAATTGCCTGCGGTTAAAGCACTTTTGACTTCATCCAAGCGGCGGGGAGACACAGCAGTTTCTGAGAATTGGTAACATAAGCCCGCTTCTGAAACACATCATATTGATTACGTTCGATCGCATTTAAGATTCTGCTGTACAGCATTGTAGCCGCCCAAACAGTCCAGCGGATATCGGGACTGAGCACTTTTATTCCCGGTTCGGCGCTGGCGTATAATTTGCGAGCTCGCTGAATTTGAAAACGCATCAATTCCCGCCAGCGGTTGTCAATGACACCGTTGAATAAATCTTCTTCGGTGTAGTTAAACAAGGCTAAGTCTTCTAAGGGAATATAAATGCGGCCGCGGCGGGCGTCTTCTCCGACATCGCGCAGAATATTAGTCAACTGCTTGGCAATACCCAGGGAGATGGCTTCTTCTTTGGGAATTCTATTCCCCCAATGCCAATTCCAGTTAGCAGCGGAGCTCGATTCGCCTACACCCATGACAGACATCGACATCAGCCCTACAGTACCAGCTACTCGATAACAGTAAAGATTGAGCTCTTCAAAAGTTTCGTAGCGGCTGCGGTACAAGTCCATTTGCTGGCCCGCAATCATCTCTCGAAACGGCCCAATGTCGATCGGGAAACGAGACAGGGTATCCACCAAAGCTACGTCGTAGTCGTCGTGAGGATGGCCGGCAAACACAGATTCTAGCCGTTTTTCCCACAGATTGAGGGTTTCAGGGGTCGTTGCATCAGAACCCGGCCCGTCTACGAGTTCGTCGGTGCGGCGGCACCAGACGTAAATAGCCCAAATCGCCCGACGCTTGGCTTCGGGCATGAGTTGAGTGCCTAAATAAAAATTTTTGGCATAACTCGCCGTGACTTGGCGGCACAGTTCGTAAGAGTCATCCACAGAGGCCAGAGTTCTCATGCACTGGAGTTTTGACAGTTGCAGCATCCGAGAATAAGAAATTTAAAGATTAGAACTGATTTTCCCCCGTTTAGAAAACGGGAGATTTTTTACGTCTTTATGAAAAATTCTTAATTTTTCATTGGTTATTGGCCGTTGAAATAGCCTGCGCTGTCAGCTTACCAGAAAGCACGGCACCTTCCATACTCGCAAGATAACGCTGCATTGTATAATCCCCCGTTAGATAGAAA
Source organism: Microcoleus sp. Pol10D4 (assembly GCF_036701555.1). Lineage (NCBI taxonomy): Bacteria > Bacillati > Cyanobacteriota > Cyanophyceae > Oscillatoriales > Microcoleaceae > Microcoleus > Microcoleus sp. Pol10D4. Next base: position 7,450 of record NZ_JAUBRA010000040.1, on the reverse strand, counting down.
TTGCTAATGGGAGTTGTTTGTGTGGGACGGCACTGCTGGCGTCCGGGAGTGGCTTTGTAGACGGAACGAGGGGTTTTGACTACGTGATATTTGAGCAGTTTGGCTGGTTCTGGGATTTGATCGGGAAAGAGTTTTTCTAACTCGACCATTGTGGCTGCGACGATATCTTCGTCAGATTTGCCTATCCAGTCTTTGGCCGGTGCTAAAACCAGTTCCAGCATTGATTTGTCTGGGTTGGCATATTCGCGGCAGGTGTTGCTCATGTCGGCGTAGACGCTCAGCAAGGGTGATCGCGAGAACAGCAAATGGTCGATGTCAGTTAATTTGCGATCGAACCACAAGTGTACATTAATGACGGGTACTCCCTCCAAACCTTCGAGCTGTTTGAAATAATCCATTTCGCCCCAAGGTTTCGGCATCATCAGCTTCAGCGGGTCAACCGGCATCGCGGAAACGTAAATATCGGCCGTCAGAATTTCTGACTCTGCCCCTTTTACTCCCCGAATCTGGAAGCCACGCACCGTGTTGTCATCGTTGAGCAAAAACTCCCCGATAGGTGCATTCAGCCGTACTTCACCGCCGCGCTCAGTTATGTAGTCTACCATCGGCTGACACAACCTTTCTGTGGGGGAACCGTCTAAAAAAGCCATTTTCGAGCCGTTTTTCTCTTGCAAGAAGCGGTTGAGGGCTGTCAGCAGTATGGTTGCGGATATTTCGTGGGGATCGATGAAGTTGAGCGCCTTGGACATGGCGATGAATACTTCTTTTTCGACTCTGGGGGGGACGTTTTGCTTTTTGAGCCAGTCGGAAAACGAGTATTTATCCATTTCTTCGACGTATCTTTGACCCTGAAGCATCGCCGGAATCAAACCTATACCGAAGCGGATTTTTTCGGGCCAGGTGAGCATATCGTTGTTGCTCAGGATGGCTGCGACGCCGTTGAAGGGAGCCGGAAGGTCGGGAAAGTCAAAGCGGGAATAGGTTCCGGGGGTTTCCGGCTGATTGAAAATCATCGAGTGTTCTTTCCATTGCAGCCTGTCTTCAATGTCAAGTTCTTTGAAGAGTTGGAGCATATTCGGGTATGCACCGAAGAAGATGTGGAGGCCGGTTTCATACCAGTCGCCGTCTGCATCTTTCCAGGCGGCGACTTTGCCGCCGAGTACGTCCCGACTTTCTAGGAGGATGGGGGTGTGGCCCGCGTCGGTAAGATATTTAGCGCAGGAAAGTCCTGCTAAGCCTGCTCCGGCGATCGCAACTCGCATTTGATACTACTTGGCCTCTGTGTTCGCTTCGGTTTAATTATACTTTACAACTCGTTACATTTTTTTGGGAAATCTGTAGGGACACGGCTGTGCTTGGAGGTATCGGCTTAGCACGAAAGTCCGCCAGGGACTGAAAGTCCCTGTCTCATAGCGCAAGTCCTCTGAAAGAAGACTAATGAGTTCTTCATTCCTCTTTTATAGGACTTTAGCTTTGAGGCAGGGGTTTCAACCCTTGCCGGACTTGCCGGACTGCGGGTCTGACCTTAATTGCGTTTCTTAGGGCATACGGCACTAGGAAACGCAATTAACAGAAATTTAGCAAGTTTTGCTATCATTAATTATGAGGCAAATTTCAATAAATTAGTTGCATTTATGGTACAAACAATTCAAGCTAGAAATGTCGCACTAAACGATTTGGAAACCCAATTCAAAATTGAATGGGTTGAAGATGACCAATTCTTTCGCGAGTGGCAAGATGATTTACCAGAAATCTCGGAAGCTGAGAAACAGCGGCTGGACAGAGTGAAGGCAAGTTACAGGAATTTGCTCAAACATCCGCCACTTCTCGAAAATACAGTCAAAATGGTTGTGCTGTCTCCGTTTTTGGATTTAGCTGATTTCTATCTTGCTCCTTTTCATGTTACTTCAGAAAAGTCTGTAGAAATTATTGACGAAGATGAAGGAATGATTGTCAGAGGACAGTTGGATGTTTTGGCTTTGTTTCAGGAGTTTTGGGTAGTGGTGATCGAGTCCAAGAAGGCTGCGTTTTCTTTGGAGGTCGGGATTCCGCAGTTACTAGCTTATATGTTAGCGAATCTGAGTGCCGATCGATCTACTTACGGATTGTTAATGAATGGCTCTAGTTTTTTATTTGTCAAGTTAGTTAAGCGGGAAACACCGCAGTACGCTTTTTCTCGCTGGTTTTCTATGTTCAATCCGGGGAATGATTTGTACAGCGTGCTGAGTATTTTGAAGCGCCTCGGTCAGTTGAATGTTGGCAATACAGTTTAGAAAGCGATCGCACTCTTCTGTGAGGGCGATCGCTCAGAGATGCGGTTGTACTTCGTTTCAATAAAAAAGGAAGAATGAACTAATTAGAAGAGGGAATAGGTGCTGGCGGTAATTTTTTGTTCGGTACAGGCGCGGTAGAGGGAATAGGAACTGGCGGTAAACTTTGGCTAGGTACAGGTAGGGAAGTTGGTTGGGGTTGCGGTTGAGGGAGACCGGGAACACGGATATATTTCCAATTACCAGTAAACAATAGGTACATAACACCCGCAAGCACGACGCCGCTAACAACAGCAGCAGTAATTTTCCAAACACTGTAGGGACGTTCGCCTTGAACTTCAGCGGTGCGTGCATTAACCATTACTTGATATCGCTGGTTTTGATAACGATAGGCACACAGCCACACAGGTAGCAAAATATGCTTAAAAGTGATAGCATTGTAATCAGTAGAAATGCTGTGAACCCGCTGCTCGTCGCCACCAATATTCCTGCAAACATCGAAATGAATAGTAGAGGCCATGACATTTTTAGCAGATTCAAATCCTTGAGTGAGAGAAACTTGCGATCGCTGTGCTTCAAACCCAGCTAAATAAGATGAATTGTAAGCGCGCAGCGACTCCTTGAGATGCCAAGGTTCTAACGCATCCAGACGCGGGCGATCGACTGAAGTTGTAGCGGGAATCAGAATATCGTCAAAAAAGCGATCGACTCTGCCAGAAACAGGCCACCACCTGGTATGTTGGACTTCGCGAGTTTTAGTTTCTGTTTCGCCCTGCGCGTTTGTTTCCGTATAAGTCTCAGTCACGTAGTAGTGTTCTCCGCGAGAACCCTGATAGTAACTAACCGTATAAGTGTCGTAAGTCCAAAACGGCAAATAAACCCCTTGAATTTTCTCCTGTTGCGCTAGGGATTTCAAAGCAGAGGGAGCAAACCAGCGATTGCTGAGCCACTTCTGAATGCTTTCTCTGGCCTGTTTATCACTAACTTCAAAGGGTACAATTCCCTCTGGATGCACGGTAGGGCTAGCCTTTGCAGGTTGCGTCACAATTGGAGAAGCACAAAATGGGCATTTACCCGCTACTTTCGGCGGTTCAAAAGTAACACTTGCTCCGCAATCATTGCATTTTACTTCAAGGGCTGTTGTTGATAAAGTTGTCAGCGTTGTTTCGTCGAATTGTAGATATTGTTCGTAAGAATTTTCTTTTACCTCTTCAGCAGTTTGGGGAATTGCATCTTCCCAGCCGCAGTAAGCACACTTGAGCTTTCCTGCTTGGGGGTTGAACTCTAAATAAGCCCCGCAGCTAGGACAGGGAAAACGTTTAACAGCAGGTTCCGAAGTATTCATCAGAAAATTGGGTAGAAACCTCGTCCTTTTAGGACGGCTTTATATTACAATATAATTGGTCAGCGACCCACCCGAGACGATGGATCAAACAGCCTATACGAGCGAAGTTCAGCCTTGTGCTGGCGGCGAAGCAAAATCGGTAGACCGGGAAAAGAGGATAGGGCAATGGTAAACATCCCTAGAATCAAAACTACGAAGAATTCCGTTTGGTATTCGATACGTAAAAACCGCAGGGCTTGCGGGGTTAGTCTGTGGAGCGAACATAAGACCAAATCTCTTTTAGGGTGGAGGCAGTTGCGAAGAAGCAGAAATTCAAATCGTGAGGTTTGGGAATCCCCGTCCGCGACGGTCGGGGTGGATGTCAAAATGGTTAATTGGTGATGTAATTGGTAACTGGTAATTTGGAAAGCAGATCAATTGCCAATTACCAATTAACTAAATATGCAAAATTTTATGCCGCGGCTGGCGGGGGAGGCGGCGGTACAGTCGCCAACAAAGATGCTAATTCCGGCACTTGCGATGCCAACTTCCAGCCGTCAAAACCCGCACGCCACACCATTACCTGATGTGTCAAACCATTTTGCAAAAGTTGCTCCAATCCAAAAGGGCCTAATTGTTGACCATTTTGGGCAATATACCACTGAGTTTGTGTTGGCGGGGGAGGTGGTGGCGGAGTTTGCGATGCTGGTGACTGCATCATATTTGTCATTTGCTGACCTAGTGCCATTCCCATGCCAAATTCTAATGCTTGATTGCCGCCGCTAGGGTTATTTGCTGAGGCTTCTATAGCGTTAGCAGCTTGATATTGGGTATATTGCTGCATATTTCCCAGAAGTCCGATCGAGGCTCGTTTGTCGAGTGCTTCTTCAACTTCAGGCGGCATCGAAATATTTTCAATTAATAGCTGAGTTAATTCTAACCCAAACTGCTGGATACTTGGCTCTATGGCAACTCGCACCTGTTCGCCCATGTGGGTGTAATTGGCTGCAAAGTCTAGCAGGGGAACGCGGGAATTGCCAACCCAATTGGCAAAGGCACTGACTATTGTATTGCGGAGTTGATCGCTGATTTCATTTACTTGAAATAGTCCGTCAGTGCTGATTAGTTGTTTTAAGAGTTGTTCTGGATGGGAAACTTTAATGTTGTATGTGCCAAAAGCCCGCATTCGCACTGGGCCGAGTTCTGGATCGCGGATAATTACAGGGTTAGAGGTTCCCCATCTCAGGTTTGTAAATATTTTGGTGTTAAAAAAGTAGACTTCTGCTTTGAAGGGAGAGTTGAAACCGTAGGGCCAACCTTTTAAGGTACTCAGAATGGGTAAGTTGCGGGTGTACAGTTCGTGCATTCCCGGAGCGAAGACATCGGCCACTTGGCCTTCGCTGACAAAGACGGCTATTTGTCCTGGTCGTACAGTTAGTTTAGCACCTTGTTTAATTTCGTTTTGGTGACGCTCGAATCGATAGGCAATGGTGTCGCTGGTATTGTCTAACCATTCGATGATATCGACAAATTCGCCGCGAATCTTGTCAAAGAGTCCCATAGATTTATTTTGGGTTGTTGTTTGATTTTAGCTTCAAGAGGAGCGATCGGAGTTCCGGAGCGAGAGGCATTATGTAAATGTTAGGTTCGGTTGCGGGCTCAGTTGCGATCGCCCTTGCAAGGAAATAGAGCAGCCGAGTGCGATCGTCCTTAATTTCCTCAGTCAAAAAATCCGATGGTATTTAGTTCTCACTTATTATAATAAATAACCTCACAATTGCTTTAATTCGGGTCGATCGCAATTTGACACTGCGTTGGTGGCAGTCATTAAGAAGGCAGAGATGATAGGAGGACATGGCAATGGCGTTTTCCTACCCCAAAATAATCAATCTTCCTCGATGAAAGATGTAATCATCCCCCGATTAATTGTGGCAACGGAGGAGACGGCAATGCCCTTTCCCTACCGCAAAATCCTCAATTTTCCGATTAATTGTGGCAACGGAGGAGACGGCAATGCCCTTTCCCTACCGCAAAATCATCAATTTTCATCCACGAGATATGTAACTATCGCCCAATTATTTGTAGGGAAACGGCACTGCCGTCTCCTCTTCTTTCTATTCTTTCCCGCCTTTATGGTTCGCCTGATTTTGGTGCAAAGGTGCGATAGGCTGCTAATGCTGCTTGTTTGACGGTTTCTGGCACAATCGGAAAAGTAGTCAGGATATAGGCAAATTCTGCGTCGGTTAAGCCGTAAAGATGAGCGATGATGCCGTCTAATTCGGCGCGCAATTTAGCGCGTTCTGTTTCATCGGTAACGCCTTCTCGGTGGGAGTTTAAGCCGACTTCTTGGGCTAATTCGTCAAATTCTGGGGCGGTACAGATTAGTTTGGCGGCGCGCTGTACGATGTCCCAGAAGTATTTGTCACCTGATGTTAATCGCGGGACTGGAGTCTGGTAAACATAGAAAAAGTTGATATTAGCTGAAATTCTAGATCGAAGTGCATAATCTAAAACAAAACTATTCCAAACACCTACTAAATACAAACATTGATGATTATTAGGTGGAGTCTCAATACCTTGTGAGTAACGCAACACAGATTGAAAATTTTCTGCTTTAAAATAGGGTGGGATAACTGTTGCTATCATTGTTCTTGTGTCTGTATTCCTTGCAATCTTACGAAATCCCGATCTATAAGTCTGATAATCTAGAGTTTGACCTCTATCCTGTTCTTTTCCAAGTATCGCAGCTCGTCCTTGTGATTCCTCTATCCAATAACGCGGTTGGCAAAGAGTATGAGTAAACTGCTCAATCATTTTTCCTTCATAAAGTGGCAGTCTCCCTTTTCCAGGTTCTTGCTGGAATAAATGACTGTCATTAGTCATGTCAAATTCACGAGTTAACCGCAGATTCCATTTCCCCTCAATCTGTTCGCCAAGTAAAGGGAATTGCAGCATTTTCTCAGCAATCCGAATATCTCCCTGATTTTTAAACTCCATCACCGACAGAGAGTCAGGAGATAACTTCCTCACTAATTCAATACTAATTTGCAAGCTCTCAGCACTAGGGAACCTTTGCAGTTCATCCACATCAAGACGCATAAAAGCTGAGGGAAACTCAGTTGTTATCCCATCCTTCTCAAAAGTAAGGACAACTATTTTGAAACTCTTATGAACTCCTTCAAAAATTGTTTTACGATTTTCCAGACAAAATAAACCCGTGACTTTGGTTTGACTGAATAACATCTCCCGCAGTTGCTTAGTACCCAAGTCAGTGTAAATTCCGCTAGGAATCACAATCCCACACTCGCCACCACTGCGTAACAGATTAAAACATTGTTCTACAAATAGTTTATAGAGGTTAATATCCGTACCTGCTTTTTTACCGTTGACAATCGAAATCTGATTTTTGTACTGTTCCGCTGAACGATAATAAGCACTGATATGAGGAAAATTGCTCTGATATTCCAACCAAGCATTAGAAACCTCAATATCTTGCAAGAGTTTCTTTTGCTCTTTCTCGAAACTCTTAATATCCATCTTCTTTTTCGTCACCAAATTGCTATGCTCAGCAAAAAACTCCTTAGCATCTGGCTTAAAAATTTCCCAAGGTGGATTGGTAATAATTGCATCAAATCCGCCACGTTGATGCAAAATTTCATCAAACTCATAGCCCCAGTGAAAAGGCTTCAAAGCTTCAATATCAGCTAGAGTCATGGTACGCTTAATCGGCTTAAGCTGTTGTGCATTTAAAACGCATATTGGTATAATATAACATAATAATATTCAGAAAAAGTGAATGCCTGCTAAAAACTTTCTCAGTTCCGAGACAAAGAAAACTCTGCAACAAGCATTAAAA
>NZ_JAUBRA010000039.1:0-67299 GCF_036701555.1 Microcoleus sp. Pol10D4 | reverse complement strand
TAATAGATAGTCTAGATGGAAGCTCATAACGGTAAATGTATTAGTAGGTACATTTTACACCACAAACTCAGGAGAGCTATAAAAATGGTATTAGTTTATGTTTCCGACAATAAGTCCACCCTGCTTACCAAGGGGAGGGTTGGGGTGGGGTAAAAAATTTACGACAGATTTAGGATTGCTATAGGCGAGCGTGTAACGATTTGGCTCCCAATCTTTTTTCCCATAATTCTGCTGCATCTTTACCCCCTCTGGGTTTGGGGTGGCTTGTCACCCCTCCAGGTGTGGAACATCTGATGGAACACGCGCAAAAATAATGAAAAACCCGGTTTCTTTAAGAAGCCGAGTTTTTACGTATTCTATTGTTTATTTAAACTACTTAACTTCAGCCGATCGCCGACTGTTAGGTGATTCGTAGTAAACTCCAGAACCTGTATCGGAGACAAAATGACAATCCCCGTAAGAGCGAATAAAGCTCTTCCAAATTGGCTCGGTTGACTTGCGATAATAATCGCCCAACACTGGTTTAATTGCTTCCGTTGCCTCCTTCAAGTGATAGTGCGGCATGGTTGAGAAAATGTGGTGGGCTACGTGGGTGCCGATATCGTGATGGATGGAATTGATGATTCCGTAGTCGCGATCGATCGTAGACAATGCACCTTTCAAGAAAGACCAATCTTTACCGCGATACCAAGGAATATCGGCTTCGGTGTGGTGCAGGAATGTTACCAAATCCAGCCACATCACAAACACTACATAGGGAACCAAGTAGAACTTGAGTAAAAACAGCCAACCAAACTGATAGGTTAGGGCGCCTAAAAAGCCTACCATCAGTACCAAGGATGCGGAACTCGTCAACACATCCCATTTTTCGGACGGACGGAAAATCGGGCTACCGGGCATGAAGTGAGAACCTACCCGATCGGGCGATCGGCGAAATAGATAAATTGGGTAGGCAAATAACATCAAATAAAAGCGTCCCAGCTTTTCGTACCAAGGCATTTGATTGTATTTGCTCTCCGATACCGGATACCAGCTTTCATCGTTATCTAAGCTGCCTGTATTTGCGTGGTGGGTTCTGTGACTAATCCGCCAACCGTGGAAGGGCACAAGAATTGGAGCGTGGGAGAGGTGTCCGATCAGGTTGTTGAGCCATTTGCTCTTAGAAAAGGAACCGTGTCCGCAGTCGTGGCCGACTACAAACAATGCCCAAAACATGGTTCCCTGCATCAACCAAAAGATTGGGTAAAAGAGCCAGGAATCGACGGTGTAGGCGATCGCATACAAACCTGCGATAATTCCAAGATCTAAAAAGAAATAAGCCAGAGATTTCCATGCCGAGGGTTCAAAACAGTGGGCTGGAATGGCTGCCTTGATATCAGCAAGAGTAAAAGGTAACTCTGTTGTATGAGAGGATGAGCCTGGATTGCTCGCGGGATTGAGAACAGTATTTGATTGCACGAAGTTTCCGATTTAAGCTGACTTGAGAAACCGCATTCCGCCTTCTTTTAACAGTCACTTTCGGCTCGCAAGGAGCCATATTTTTTACTCTGCAAGGGTTTCTAAAGTTCTTTAGTTCGCATGAACCGCCCATCCGCAATTCTCAAGCAAGCAAGTTGGCTTGTGGAATACTTGTGTGGCAAAAATTAGTGCGATCGACCCTGTTATCTGAAAAAATCTCATGTGCCCGTTGTTGGTGCGAAATGCGACTTCAATCTGAGAGTGGACATCTGGAGGAACTACCTCCAGTCTGCAGGTAGCATACAGCGTTTCGAGCATAAATTGTGAACGAGAGTGTAGGGAAAAACCATCGATTTTAGATTGGCGATTTTAGATTCAAGCACAAATCTCAAATCTGTAATCTCCAATCTCCAATCGAAGTGTTGGGTTTCACGCAAGTTCTACCCAAGCGACTGTTCACTACAGTTCACCAATTCTGCAAGAATTGCTAAAGCTAAGTTAATGTAACATTTCTACACACATTCTGGCAATGACTTACCAGAAAAACTTGAAAATCCATAAATTGCGGAAAGTGACGGGCGATCGCTTTCTCGCTTTTTGATTTTCTAGGTTCCAGCTTTTTCTAATATGAGCTTAGACCGTTTTACCACTTCTGGAACGTCGATCGGATAATCACCAGTGAAACAGGCCGAACAAAAACTCATCGGGTCTTCGTTAGTCGCCTTCAGCATTCCATCCCAACTCAAGAAAGCCAAGGAATCAACCCCAATTTGGGCGCCGATTTCTGCGACTGACTTAGTAGCAGCAATCAACTGATCTTGATTGTCGGTGTCGATCCCGTAGAAACAAGGATGTGTCACCGGTGGCGAGGAAATTCTCATGTGAACGGCTGTTGCACCCGCATCCCGCAAGGCTTTGACAATTTTGCGACTGGTAGTACCGCGCACGATCGAATCATCGATAATAATTACTCGCTTTCCTTCCAAGACATCTTTGAGAGGGTTGAGTTTCATACGGATTCCTGACTCCCGCATTGTCTGAGTCGGTTGAATAAAAGTGCGTCCCACGTAGCGGTTTTTAATCAATCCTTCGGCGTAAGGAATGCCGGAAGCTTGAGAAAAGCCGATCGCCGCCGGGATTCCAGAATCGGGAACGCCGATGACTATATCAGCATCAGCCGGAGATTCTGCTGCCAACAAACGCCCGATCCGCAGTCGGTAGCTGTATAAACTTTCACCTTCCATTTGGCTGTCGGGTCGAGCAAAATAGATCATTTCAAAGATGCAAAGTTTGCGCTTTTGTTGCTGACTCCAGTGGAAGGAAGCCATACCTTCCTCTGTAATCCAAACTAATTCCCCCGGTTCTACGTCCCGCAAAAATTCAGCACCGATAATATCCAAGCCGCAAGTTTCCGATGCTAAAACGTATCGTACCGGAGTTGTGGGGAGGATGCCAATTACCAGCGGTCGGACGCCATGCGGGTCCCGGACTCCCATCACGCCTTTGGGGGTGGCGATCGTCAAACTAAAGGCTCCTTGGCACATAGCAAAGGCGCTGATCGCTGCTTCCAGCCAGTCTTTGCCCTTGTCTACTTCGGAACCGATCGCCACTGCGATCGCCTCTGAATCCGTGGTGCTGACAAATTCGCACTTCCGAGACAGCAATTCTTCCCGCAATTCTTTGGTATTGACAAGATTTCCGTTATGTGCTAACGCGAGACTTCCCAAACGGGTTTGGACAACAACAGGTTGAGCGTTGACAACCCGCGACGAGCCGGTAGTAGAGTAGCGAGTGTGGCCTACGGCTAAGTTACCCGGCAAGTGACCTAAACTCGATTCGTTAAAGACTTGGGAAACCAGTCCCATATCTTTGTGCAGGTGGACTGTTTCACCGTCAAAGGTGGCAATTCCTGCTGATTCCTGACCGCGGTGCTGCAACGCATACAAACCGAAGTACGTCAACTTGGCTACATCTTCACCCGGTGCGTAGATACCAAAAACGCCGCAAGCTTCCTCGGGCTTGTCGGGTTTACTAGAATGCTCGTCAGCCGCGAAGGAATGGTTGGGAATCATAGATGGGTGGGTTCCTAATGGGGAAGGTGGGTTAGGGGGACAGTTTCAGCGGGAAATCTTGTTTGCGAAAGCGTCGCATAACTTAACATTCCCTTAATCTTGCCACGGATCTGTCATTATTTCCAACTCGTGTAGCATTTCAGACAGAAGCTATGCGGCGTTTAATGGCATTGTAGTATCGATCGCCCCCAAATCCTATATTAACCTTGATTAACTGCGGGCGAGGGAATCGGCGATTGAAAAATACTGTTGGCGAATTCGCCAAGGGTGTTACCCCTCACATCACGAATGCAGCATTTGGGTTCGCTATTGGTAGTTAATAGCTATATGGTTAATTAAATATTTAGTCTAGAGCCACTATTTTTAGAGGTGAGGGGTGCAACCATTTTTAAATTCGCCAACAGTCTCTTTCAACCGCCGAGTCTTAAAAGAAGATGCCTCGCGGGAGACTTACTGTACAGAAGCGAAAACCGGAAACTACGCGGAAACCAAAGCCACACGAAAACCGATGTCTGAGTAACCATCGCCCGCCAAATTGCTAAGACGATACGCACTGCGACAATTCACCGCAGTGTCCTTCCAGGAACCGCCACACCGCAGCCGGCGATCGCTTCGATCGTTGTCGGGATGACTGCACCATTCCCAAACATTTCCGTGCATATCATAAAGTCCAAAAGCATTGGGTGAAAAATTCCCGACATCAGTTGTTTGTTTGCGGTAAAGTCCCTTCGATGCCCCAGCGTAGGGATTATTGCCATTATAATTAACTAAATCCGGGGTAATTGTTTCACCAAAATAGAAAGGTGTTTTAGTTCCGGCGCGGCAAGCATATTCCCATTCCGCTTCTGAAGGTAAGCGATAACTCTTGCCTGTTTTTTTAGAAAGCCGCTTGCAGAATTCCACAGCGTCATTCCAGCTTACTTTTTCGACAGGAAGTTTCGCACCTTTGAACTCAGAAGGGTTATTTCCCATCACCGCTTGGTATTGTTCTTGAGTTATCTCATATTTACCCATAAAAAAAGCAGGGATATTCACTGTACGCTGCGGCCCTTCATAGCTACTTCGTCCTGCTTCAGTATCGGGGGAACCCATCACGAAACTGCCCCCAGGAATTGCTACCATGTCTAGAGTAATACCATTCCCCATATTTTCTATAAAAGCCTGTGCTTTTCCTTGACGGCGGTTGGCTATTTGCCCCGTTGAGTTGACTGTCACTGTTTCAAAAGTAAAGCTTTTTAAAGCATTGGAAGATGGCTGAGGTTTTGGAGTTTCTGGTGCGGGTTTTGGAGATGGTTTTGGCGATGGTTTTGGCGATGGACTTTCTGCTACAGATTGTGGAGATGGTTTTGGCGATGAACTTTTGGCTGTAGTTTTTGGAGATGATTTTTGAGCTGATGATTTAGGAGATGGCTGTTCATTGTTGGATGAAGGTGGAAGATTTGGTGAAGATGAAGAAGATTTGTTGTTCAACAAACTTTGACCCAGCACAGCTAATGCAAATCCTCCCCCAGTAAAACCCGCTAATTGCAAGAAACCTCGCCGGGTTGTGTTAGTTCGTAACGGCAAAGAGTGCTGTGGAATCACAGGAATTGTGGGAATTGGTGTCGGTGCGGGAGATTGTATTGACTGACGTTGAAAATCTCTTAAAACTTCCTCGGCTGATTGATAGCGCTGCTGCATATCTTTTGCCAACAACTTAGATAAAATCAATTCCAATCCCTTGTCTATGGGAGTTTTCAAATGTTGCTGCCAATTTCCAGTCCAGCTATAACCATGTTCCGTCCACAAACCATAAGGATGTACCCCCGTCAGTAGATGAAAAGCCGTCGCCCCCAAGCTAAACAAATCGCTGGCTGCATAAGCTTCACCCCCTTGCATTTGTTCAAGCGGTGCATAACCATGCGAACCAATTTGCGTTCCCTGTCGCGATATCACTGTTCCAGACAACTGTTTGGAAACTCCGAAATCAATCAGCATTAACAAACCGTCGCTGCGACGGCGCATAATATTCTCAGGCTTGATATCTCGATGAATAATTTTTTGTTCGTGAATAAAGTTGAGAACAGGTAAAAGTTCGAGTAATAGTTGCTTAACTTGGCTTTCTTGCAAAATTCCCTGATTTTGGAAAAGCGTCAACAAATTCTCCCCATCAACAAACTGCTGTACGAGATACAAATATTTGTTGTCTTCAAAGTAGGCATCAAGGGAGGGAATTTGGGGATGTTGTCCTAGCTGTTGCAGTTGTCTAGCTTCTAGCTGAAATAATTCTACCGCTTTGTTAATCGCCCAAGTTCCCTGGACATCGGGTGCTAATTGTTTAACGACACAGCGTTGATTTAGTCTATCAATATCTTCTGCTAAATAGGTTCTGCCGAAGCCACCTTGACCGAGGAGTTTGATCATGCGGAAACGATTTCGCAGGATGGGTACGAGTTGAATACCGCAACTAATGCAATATGTTTGTCCGTCCGGGTTTTGAGGATTTGGGCAGTCGGGATTGATACAGCAAATCATTTATTTTAGGAATGATATTGTTTATATTATATAGTGTCTAAGAACCCCGACTTCTGTTATAGGTTTTTCTAAGAATCGTGAATTTTGTAAGAAGTTGGGGTTATTGCGCGTGTTTTAAACCCGGAGATCCCCCCTAGCCCCCCTTAAGAAGGGGGGGACAAGAACACTCAAAGTCCCCCTTCTTAAGGGGGATTTAGGGGGATCGAAACTTCACGTTGTCAGACAGATGCAATCCGACGCTCGATCGCATTATAGAACCGATCGCCCATCTCACCCATCGCCACCTCAATTAACACTTGATTGTCAGCAGTCACAACCCGCAAAGGTGATTCAGCACAGCAAACTAAACCAATTTTATGCCACATTTTGGTCAAATGTTCTTGCAGGTAAGCCTCCCAAATCTCTTGATTTTTCGGTGCGACTGAAACTACAATGCAGTTGCCCATTTCACCAAACAAAATTTCATCCCAGCGGCTGACATTTGCCGAATTGAAACTGAGATGAATTTCCGCACCCATTTTAGCAGAAATACATGATTCCGCGAGGGCGATCGCAATTCCACCTTCCGCACAATCATGGGCAGAACCTACCCAACCTTGCCGAATTCCATCGCGACAAACCGATTGCACTTTTCTTTCTAACTCAAAATCTATCCTTGGCGGTTTCCCAGCGACAATCCCGTGAATTGCCGCTAAATATTCCGAACCTCCCAAAGTAGGAGAAGTTTCGATTTTTGAGCTTTCCGATGGAAGTTCTGGGTTTTGGGATGATTCACCAATTCCCAGCACATAAATTAAATCACCTTTCTTTAGCCAAGCTTGGCCAGAAATCTTCTTCAAATCGGGAATTAACCCCACCATTCCGATTACCGGAGTCGGATAAATTGGTTGAGGATTCCCCTCAGCATCAACCGTTTCGTTGTAAAGAGAAACATTGCCGCCAGTCACAGGCGTCCCCAACTCCCGACAAGCATCAGCAATTCCGCGACAAGCTGAGGCTAACTGCCAATATCCGATCGGCTTTTCGGGACTGCCAAAATTCAAATTATCAGTAACTGCCAGAGGTTCAGCACCCACACAACTTAAATTTCTCGCTGCTTCCGCTACGACTGCTTTTGCACCTTCATAAGGATCGAGATAAACATAACGAGAATTGCAATCAACCGTTGCAGCAACTCCAGGAATAGCCCCCTGCGGCGCTTCCTTCTTACTAAGGGGGGGAGAAAGTTTGGGAGTTTCCCTACCTTGTGCCTTTGTAAATAGAGGAATTACCTCTTCTTCCTGTTTGCTTTCGGAAGCTAGAGAAACAGCATTTTCTCTCTGTAGATCCCCCTTAGCAAGGGGGTGTACTTCTAACCCGTTAGCAAGGGAAGAGTGGCAGGGTTCTAGCGGACGCAATCTGACAACCGCAGCATCTGCACCACCAGGTAAAACAACAGTATTGTTTTGCACTTGATGGTCGTATTGGCGATAAACCCAGCGTTTAGAAGCGATGGTGGGAGTATCTAAAAGCGTCAGCAAAATCTGGTTCCAAGTTTGGAAATTGCCGTTAATTTCGATACCTTTAACTGTGGATTGTGGCAGCGAATCCGCCGTCCATTCCCATGCTTTTTTAGCATATTCGGGCGGCTCTGTCAACAGTTCTCGGTGATAAATTGGGGTGTTATCTGCCAAAGCAGTTGCGGTAATTTCGGCCGCGATTTCGCCTTTAAAGAGAATTCGGACGATCGGCTCTTCAATGACTGTCCCCGCTACTACCGCGTGCAATCCCCATCTGTGGAAAATATCGATTAATTCCTGTTCCCGTCCTTTTTGGGCAACAAACAACATCCGTTCTTGAGATTCCGAAAGCAGGTATTCGTAGGGAACCATACCGCTTTCTCGAACGGGAACTTTGTCTAAATCGAATTCAATGCCTACCCCGCCTTTGGCTGCCATTTCTGATGTCGAACAGGTGATTCCTGCCGCACCCATGTCTTGGGCGGCGACGACTGCGCCGGTTTTGAATGCTTCTAAACAAGCTTCAATTAAGGATTTTTCTAAAAATGGATCTCCTACTTGGACTGCGGGGCGATCGTCCATTGATTTGTCGGTCAATTCTGCACTGGCAAAACTTGCTCCTCCCATGCCATCTCGCCCAGTAGTTGAACCGACGTAAAGTACGGGATTTCCGATTCCAGAAGCGCCGGATTTGACGATTTCTTGAGTTTCCATTAAACCCAAGGCCATGACGTTAACTAATGGGTTGCCGGAATAAGCAGGATCGAAGTAAACTTCGCCGCCAACTGTGGGCACGCCGATGCAATTTCCATAATGGGAAATTCCCGATACTACGCCTTTGAACAATCTCTGAGTTTTAGCATCGTCTAAGTTGCCGAAACGCAGGGAATTCAAAAGTGCGATCGGGCGTGCACCCATTGTGAAGATATCGCGGAGAATTCCGCCGACACCGGTTGCCGCACCTTGGAAGGGTTCAACTGCTGACGGGTGGTTGTGGGATTCAATTTTGAAGGCGAGTTGCAAGCCGTCTCCCAAGTCTACGACGCCGGCATTTTCTCCGGGCCCGACGAGAATTCGATCGCCCTCTGTGGGAAACTGTTTTAATAGTGGCCGCGAATTTTTGTAACAGCAGTGTTCGCTCCACATGACGCCGAACATTCCCAATTCAGCTTTATTGGGATGGCGACCTAGACGCTGAACGATTTCTTCATATTCTTCTGGTTTGAGTCTTTCAGCGGCAATTTGTTCCGGGGAAAATGGGGCTTCGGAGATGGGAGACATGGAAACTCGTTATAAACCACAGGCTTTATTTTAAATGCCCTGTGGTTGCTTAATCTAAAATCTATAATCTAAAATCTATAATCCCAGCCCTTTGGTTGGTTAATCTAAAATCTAAAATCTAAAATCTAAAATCGAATGACTCAACCTCAAAATCTCAATTTTGCTAACCAAAACTTGCGGAACCGTTCTTTTAAAGGGCTTGACTTATCTGGGGCGAATTTCAGCGGTTGCGACATTCGAGGCTGCAATTTCACCGGGGCGATTTTGAGAGGGGCAAATTTTCAGGGTGTCAGAACCGGACAAAGCCGCAGACGGGTGAGAAATTTGATTGCTAGGGCTGGGGTAACGGCGGTGACAGTGACGGCGGCTGGGGCTTTGACTGGACTGATAGCCGGGGCGGATGCGGGGGCTGTGGCTGTGGCTGGAACCGCTGCGACGGCGATTGCTGCGACTCGGTGCGAGGCTGGGATTGTGGCGGGGGCTGTGGCTGGGGCTGCTGCTGCGATCGGGGCTAGCGGTATTGTGACATTTTTGGGCGGAGATACTATTCGGGGAATTGTCTTATTTTTGGTTTCTGGGGTAATTCTTGGGTTAACTGCGATCGGCTTTTTTATCGCTGTTGAACAAATAGAAAAATTATCGATAACGTCGTTTAGAAAGGCTGATTTAACTGATGCTGTATTCGATCCGGGGGCGGTTCTAGATGCCGATTTTTCCGACGCGCGAGGAGTGCGGTGGTAGACAACCTGCTTCTAAAATCTACAATCTAAAATCTAAAATCGGATGACTAAGTTTCCCCACGATCAGTTTGCAAAAGAATACCTGCAAGAGTTATTGTCGCCTCTTGGAGAAGTAGAAACGAGCAAAAATGTCACTGCTGAAGTTAGAGAAATTGATGTGTGGTTTCAACCAAATTCTTTTGATGGCGAATATGTCCAAAGTTTGGGTTTGTTAGGTAAAATGGCTGCAACTGCGGCGATAATTGAACCGTTTCGCAATCCTGTGACTGCTGAGGGAATTTTTAGCTGTGTCGTTAAGTTATTAAATAGTAGGGCAGAACTGGGGCGGCGCGCTAATCGACAAGATCAACGTTTTGAGGAAAGACAATTACCGATGTTGTGGATTCTCACTCCTACTGCTTCGGAGGCTTTATTAAGCAGTTTTGGTTTTCGGACTCCTGAAGAGTCGGAGGGCTGGGGGAGAGGAGTTTATTTTTTATCGGAGGTTTGGAGAGTTGGCTTAATCGCTATTCACCAGCTACCGAGGACTCCAGAGACTATGTGGTTGCGGATGTTGGGTAGGGGCCGGGTGCAGCAAGGGGCGATCGCGGAATTAACTGCATTTCCCATTGATGCTTCAATTCGAGCTAATGCGCTACAATTACTTTACATCTTGCAGGAAAATTTGCAAGCGAATACACCAACTAATCCCACAATGGATGATGAAGATCAGGAGTTAGTTATGGCGATCGTACCCCTTTTTCAACAAAAGTTACAAGAAGCACGAGAACAAGGTCTTGTACAAGGTATTGTAAAAGGTCTTGAGCAAGGAAGAGAACAAGGTCTTGAGCAAGGAAGAGAACAAGGACAGCGGTTAATTTTAGAGAGTTTCTTGCAGGTCAGATTTGGGGAGTTAGACCCGCTAACTGTCACCTTTTTGCGCCCGGTATCAGCTCTACCTACTGCCGAGTTTACTATGTTGTTAGTCCAATTATCTATGCTGCCGATCGCCCAGACAGATCGCCAACAAGTCCAAAATTTGCTAGCCGAAAGTGTTTTGAAAAACCGCTTCAGCGAATCAGGACAATTGGAAGAACGCCCGATTAGTCTTATCCCCGATTTGCTCGGTTTATCCCCAGAAAACTTATCATTACTGTTGTCAGAATTGCCTCAATTATCCCTAGAAAATCTGATAGCTAGATTGCCAGATCGATCGACTTAAAAACTAACAATGTGGCGATCACCTCTGCTTTTGAAACAAGTCGGGGTTCTGGGTGTATAATCAGAGACTGTGGTAATTTGTCATTTGCCGATGAAGTTGCGATCGTTCTTTTCTTTCCTCATTGCTGGCGTCTTGGCACTCTTAGCCTTGAGTGCCGGTGGTTTTTACTGGCTGACAACTCAAACTCCTCTGAATTTGCTCGCTGGCGGGCCGACAACTACTCCGGCTGCGGCTGTGTTTGTCTCGAAACAAGCACCTTTGTTAGCTTCAATGCTGGTAAATCCCGATCGCCTCGAAGCATTGCGACAAGTTTTTGCCACTCCCGAAGAAAGAAGTCGATCGCACGTAGAATTTGAGCAAATCAAAAAAAGTTTCCTCGCCAGTACAGGCCTCGATTACAGTAGAGATATCCAACCTTGGATAGGTGACGAAATTACCCTCGCCGTGACAACGCCAGATTTCGATGGCGACAGCAGCAACGGCAAACAAACGGGGTTTTTGCTGGCGGTTTCCTCCCAAAAAGTCGATCGCAGCCAAAAATTTCTAGACTCCTACTGGCGCACACAATCTCGTGCGGATAAAACAGTTCATTCGGAACTATATAAAGGCGTAAAAATTAATTATAAAGAAGCACAAATAACCAAGAAAAAATCGGCTTCGAGTTCACCTTTTAACCCGTTTAATCTGCCGAAATCAAAGTTGCCAGCCAGCTTCGCAACAGCAGCCATCGGCGGTAATTTAACTTCTGGGAATAACCAAAGTTTTGTTTTGTTTGCCAATAGCCCGATTGTGATTCGAGATGCAATTAATAACGTTGAATCAGCAAACCTAAATCTCAACAACACCCCGGAATATCAAAAAGCTTTGCAGCAGCTAACTCAAGGCAGAATCGCTTTAGCATTTGTCAATCTACCGCAATCAGCAACTGAGCAAAATCCCGAAGTTTCTCTTAATTCCCTCGCAGTTGCTGTCGGAGTCAACCGACGGGGATTGCTGGCTCAAACTGCTTTAGTGACATCGCGAGAAAACACAGCTTCTCCAACACTCTCCGAACCAGTGCAAGCCTTGCAATACATTCCCTCAGCCAGTCCTTTCGCGATCGCCAGCACCGATTTAAGGAATTTTTGGGCTGATTTGTCATCTGCGGTGTCAGCTAACGCTGAAGTCTCAAATTTAGTCGATCGCACCCTGGCAGATATTCAGCAAGTTTGGGGCGTCAACCTGCCGAAGGATATATTTGATTGGGTACAAGGAGAATACGCTTTAGCAGTGCTTCCGAATTCGTCAAACAGTGCGGACTGGATTTTTGCCACCGAAAAATCTGCTGATTCGCAAAAGGCGATCGACAAACTAGATGAAATTGCCCGCAGCAAAGAATACAGCATCGGCAGCTTCACTCTCAGAAATCAGAAAATTACCGCTTGGACGCAGTTGACAACGAGCCCCAATTATGGGATGGAAAATAATAGAAAAAGTGCGATCGAAACCGAGGCAAAAGGAGTCCGAGCCAGCGTCGGCAAATACGAAATTTTCACCACTTCAGTAGAAGCAATGGACGCAGCACTAGAAGCAGCAGAAACAGGCTCTTTAGTTGCCAATCAAGATTTTCAAACCAGCATTGAACCGCTACCGCCATCTAACGACGGCTATTTTTATTTAGACTGGCCCTCCAGCAGGCCAATTTGGGAAAAACAAATCCCGCTGTTGAGGTTAATTGAACTTTCGGCAAGACCATTGTTCGATCACTTGCGATCGCTCACTGTCACCAGTACGGGAGAAATAACAGGAATTCGCAAAGCTACTATATTTATGCGACTGAATTAGTCAGAAGGAAGTTCGGCAACGGATTCTGTAACGGATGTAACGGATGTCAGGAAGAAGGAAGGAAGAAGGAAGAAGGAAGAAGCAAGAAACTATGCCCAATTCCCAATGCCCAATTCCCAATGCCCCATTCCCAATAACTAAGGACTAATAACTACTGGCTGCTTCACCTTTTTCGGTTGCCCAAAATAAGCTTGAAATACCTCTTTGGCGATCGGGGCTGCGGCAACAGAACCATAACCGCCATTTTCCACAACTACGGCGATCGCAATTTCCGGCTTGTCAGCGGGCCCGAAGGCGACATACAAAGAGTGATCCTCCTGTCCGATGACCTCCGAAGTCCCTGTTTTGCCAGCCGTCAGTGGAATCGTACCGTCATTCAATCCCTGTCCCGTACCCTCGGCAACCACCGCGATCAGTCCTTCCTTAACCACCTGAATTGTTGAAGGTTTCATCCCCGTATGTACCCGTTTAGTCTCCGCTGTGCCGGTCATAGAAGTCAAAAGATGGGGCTTGACCCGATAGCCGCCGTTAGCGATCGAACTCACCATCACCGCCGCCTCCAAAGGAGTCACCAACACCAACCCCTGCCCGATCGACATCGTTACCGTATCACCCGCATACCAAGGTTCTTTATAAATTTTCTCCTTCTCCTCCGGCGTCGGGATTTGACCGTGAGCTCCGCCACCTAGCCCCAAAAGATTCAAATCCGTATCCTTGCCAATTCCTAAGCGGTGTCCCCACTTAGAAATTTGCTCCGGCCCGGTACTAATCCCCACTTGATAAAAAAACGTATTGCTGCTGAAAGCCAAAGCCTCCCGAAAGCCGATGTCGCCGTAACCGCCGCTGTGTTCGTTAAAATCAATTCCCCCCACAGTAATGTAAGACGAAGTACCGAGAATTGAGTCCGGCGAAAATTTGCCCGACTCCAGGCCCGCGACGGAAGTCACAATTTTAAAAGTGCTACCGGGGGGATAGCCTTGCATTGCCCGATTCAAAAAAGGATTTTCCGGATCTTGAAGAGTTTCCCACTCATCCTTAGTGATTTTTCGCGTAAACAGATTGGGGTCAAAAGTCGGGTGGCTGGCCATAACTAATACCGCCCCGGTTTTGACATCCACCGCCACTACGGCTCCCCGGCGGTGTCCCAAGGCTTTTTCGGCTGCTTTTTGCATTTCTAAGTCTATGGTTAGCTGCACCGCCTCACCGGGTTTGGGCGGTGTCTCTCCCATCAGTCGCAATTCTTGATTTTGGGCATTTACCTCGATCAGCCGATCGCCCCAAACTCCGGCAATCTTCTTGTTAGAGCTCGCTTCTATGCCCATTTGACCGACAATCATCCCCATCGGATATTCAGGATGATCTTCCAAGTCTGCTGCGGTAGCTTCGCCAATATATCCGATAACGTGAGCCGCCAAACTGCCTTCGGGATAGTAGCGGTTCGCTTCTGGCCGCACTTCCACTCCCCGCATTTGTCCCACCTCTTCTGCTAGTGGCACAAACACCTCTGGCGGCATTGCTTGCTTGAGCCGCACCGGTCTGTAGGATTGAGGATCGACCTCTTTTAATTTTTTTAAAATTTCTTTTGCCGGAATCTTAACCAGCGGACTCAACTTTTCTGCTGTCACTTTCCACTCTTCCGGCGTTTGTTCTTTCGGCCACAAATATACCGATCGAGCTAAATTGTTTGCCGCTAGTAAGTTGCCTTTGCGATCGACAATGTGTCCACGATTCGCCGGCATCGGCACTAGGCGAACGCGATTATTTTCGGCTCGTTCCCGGTTTTGCTTCCCTTGTATCAGTTGCAATTCCACCAGCCGACTAGCGTGCAGGCCTAGCAAACCTGTTGCCACCAGCATTAACACGATCGCCCGGTGTATCGGACGCTCCTGTCTCTTAGGAGTTTCCGCCAGGCTTTTGTCAGGAGAGTGAAATGCTGAGATCGAATAAACTTGTCGTTGCATCATTCTATAGGTAGATGTCAAATCCTAGATTTTAGATTCTTGAATTGTCAATTGTGAAGTATACATCATCAAACCGGGGACAATCGGGCCTTGACTCTTGGGGGAAGTGGAATAATTGATCATTAACTTTTGACTAATCACTAATAACTCATGACTGCTGACTAATCCCCCAAGCACCAAGAAATAGCCAGAAAAATCACGGTCAGGCTCAGCCAATTAGGGAGATGGAGCCAGCCGGATAGGCCTATAGGTAACAATACCAAGGTCTGTGTCAATAGGGAACCGAGCGCCAACAGCAAGACTAGGAGTATCAAATTTATCATCTTGACACCGTACAATTTCGGATATAAGTCGATCGCCTGTGGCAGAAATCCGAGTGGCACAAGCGAGCGCGATCTTACAGGGATTGTCCTGATAGACATAAGAAAGAGAAGCCAGGAGGTTTTGAACTAATTTAAAAAAAATTATTCTTCCTCCACAGTTTGGATTCTAGGGGCTGCGATGGGTAAATTCTGAGTTGTGGTTTTAAGTTGTGACCGAGGAGTATTGCCATGTTGTTTAATCAGCGAGCCAATTTCAAAAACGGTGCGCTCTTGGCTGCGATCGCCGCGATCGCCGCCCTACCAGTTTTAGCAGAAACAGCCAATTTCGGCACTTTAACTTTATCGCGAGGTTTTGCAGCCCCAACAGCAGTTTTGAGAGGTTCCACAGGCGGATCGTACTCTCTATCTGTCATAGCCAACGCCGATCGCCACAAAAACAAATGTTTGGGTTTTGCCACCCCAACTCCCGACCACATCATAGTCTTGCAACAAAACTTTTCAAAACTCACACTCCAAGTCAACAGCGAAGGAAAGGACACGACCTTACTCGTACAAGGCCCCGGTAATGCGGTGCTCTGCGGAGACGATATAGGTCAGAATAAAGATGCTGCCATACTTGATTCAGACTGGCAAGCAGGCTCTTACAGGATTTGGGTAGGTACTGTCGAACCCGGAGTCAAGTCTAACTATACAATCTCAGTACAGGAATAGAAAACAGCGGCGTTGTTGGATGGAGAAAATAAAATAATCAAATTCTCCCCCATCTCGCACTCTCCCACAGTTCCCTTCCGTAATATCCCCCAATCTCCCGATCGACCGCTCACTTCCCCCATCCAGTAAAATGTAAAATCGAAAGTGGCGTGTTTAACCAAAATAGGTAACTCCGAAAGTGCTAAAGACTCTTAGAGCTGACTTCAGTATAATTTTCGATCGCGACCCTGCCGCTCGCAACTGGCTGGAAGTTTTGTTTTGCTACCCCGGTCTTCAGGCCCTAGTGCTGCACCGCCTCGCACACTGGCTTTATGTGTTGGGACTTCCCTTCATCCCCCGCTTGATTTCCCACATTGCTCGCTTTTTGACCGGAATAGAAATCCACCCAGGGGCAACCATCGGCAAAAGCGTATTCATCGACCACGGTATGGGGGTTGTGATCGGCGAAACAGCGATTATCGGCGATTTTGCCCTAATTTATCAAGGTGTCACCCTTGGCGGTACTGGCAAACAAAGCGGCAAGCGTCACCCTACCGTCGGCGAAAACGTAGTTGTAGGTGCCGGCGCCAAGGTACTCGGCAATCTGCAAATTGGCAACAACGTCCGCATCGGCGCCGGTTCCGTCGTGCTCCGCGATGTACCATCTGACTGTACAGTGGTAGGGATTCCCGGCCGCATCGTCTATAGATCCGGAGTGCGCGTCAATCCCCTAGAACACGGCAGTTTGCCGGATTCGGAAGCTGCGGTAATTCGCTCTTTGCTCGATCGTATCGAATCCCTCGAACAGCAAGTAAAAAGTTTGCTTCCTCAAGAATCTGTCTCCTTAACTTCTGTTCCCAATTCCCACAATTTCCACTCAGTATCAGAAGCTTTAAACCAAGCCAGCAATGTAGCTTTAGCCGAAAAAACACAGCTAGTTACAACCCCTAGCTGCAAGTTAAAAGATAAAGCAATTCAAGAATTTTTCGACGGCAGCGGCATCTAAAAATAGTTTTGAGTGTTGAGTTTTTCATTGGGAATTTTTCAACTTAATACTTTCCTACTGACAACAGTCAACAGTCAACAGTCAACAGTCAACTGACTTCAAGGATTAACCGATCGCACAGACCAATTTCCCTCATCGTCGCGCCGATAAAGCGATCGGTTCTGCGGTTCCCCCCGCAACTCCAAGAAGTCCACCGTTTCCGGTTCCAACAACAGCAAGCAAAAATTAGGCAGTGGCTCGATCGCATCTGGGGAAGCAGAATCAAAAGCACTAGCCTCGGCTTTGTCATCCCCCGGATGAGGCCAAGCAAACTGCGATCTAGCCGCCTCAGAAAGCTCCTGCCAAGTTGTGCACCGCGATGAACACAACTGGGCATCTGGATAATCTGCCCCTACCAAAACTAGCTTTCCAGCAATCCGAAATTGTTCGCGAGTTTTCGGGAAATACCAGCAAATTTCCCCCCAAGGATAGAGATTAATCTCCTCAGCCTTTTCACTGCGAATATCTGTAATAAACTTTAACTGATTAGTATCTGCTAAAAAGCCTCGAAACACCACAGTGCGGTTAGCCGGACGCCCGGTAGCCCGAACAGTTGCTAGTTGCAAGTAACGGGCAAAAGCAAGACTGCGGTTGCGGTGGAGGGCACGAGCTAAGGGCGATCGCCAAAGTGCTAGAGACATAAAGGAAGGAAGAAGGAAGAAGGAAGAAGGAAGAAACAGTTATCCGTGAATTCCCTGTCATGCTATTGGTAATTCTATGTCAAATTCACTCTCAAAACTCAAAACTCTTGAAACTCCCCACAGTGGCTACCACTGGGACGGTAGTTCACGCCGCTTTTTTGAAGGCTGGTACTACCGAATAACATTACCGATTCACGGACAATCCTTTGCATTCATGTATTCCATCGAAGACCCCAGAGGCGGTCAACCTTACAGTGGCGGTGCAGCTCAGATTCTCGGTCCGAAAGATAGCTATTTGTGTCGCACCTTTCCAGATGTAAATAAGTTTTGGGCGCACAGAGAAAGCTTAGGTTTCGGACATTGGGGCAAAACAGATTTACAAATTAAACCCCAATATTTAGAGCCGGCAGTATTCGACAGCAGCGTCGAAGAAGGCTATCAAGCTACTGCTACTTTAAATCAAGGTTATTTGCACGATCCGGGAAGCGGCAGCCACTGTTTTTGGCAGTACGAAATTCAACCTATCTATGGCTGGGGAAACTCTGAAGAAATCCAGAAATCTACCGCAGGAATGCTATCTTTACTGCCCGTTTTTGAGCCTGGATGGCAAATTTTAATGGCTCACGGTTTAGCCACGGGCTGGATCGATTGGAATGGCGATCGCTACGAATTTAAAGATGCTCCCGCTTACAGCGAAAAAAACTGGGGCGGTGCTTTTCCGCAAAAGTGGTTTTGGATTAATTGCAATTGTTTTCAAGGCGAAAATGATTTAGCTTTAACCGCAGGTGGTGGCAAGCGGGGCGTGCTGTGGTGGATGGAATCGGTAGCAATGATTGGTCTGCATTACCGAGGCAAATTTTACGAATTTGTGCCTTGGAATTCGCAAGTTAGTTGGACTATTGAACCTTGGGGAAGCTGGAAAATGCAGGCTAGAAACAGTCAGTTTGAAGTTGAGTTGATTGGCACTACAAACATTCCTGGTAGTTATGTGCGAACTCCTACCGAAAAAGGCATGGCTTTTTGCTGCCGGGATACGACGCACGGTGAATTGCGCTTGCAACTGCGAGAGTTGTTGGGGGGAAATGTGGAAAAAAATGGCAAGCAGCGTTCTAGAATTATCTTAGAGGCTCAAAGCTCTTTATCGGGTTTGGAAGTTGGGGGCGGGCCTTGGGATGAAGTTTGGCGATCGAATTAAGTCATTAGTCAGTAGTCAGTTGTCAGTTGTCAGTTGTCAGTTGTCAGTTGTCATTAGTCATTAGTCAGTTAATAGTTAACAGTAGTCAGAACAGCCATGATCAATTTACTCGGTTGGCAATTAGGCAAATTCTACCGCAGCCAGGGGTTACAAAAAACTTTCAAGGTGATTTTGGGACTAATTTTATGTTTGAGCACAATCTTGATGCCAGCGACAATTGCTAGTGCTGCCGGTGATTTGTCTCGCCAACCTGTCACCGAAATTACTGTTAGTTTAGGTAACGAAGCTGGGGAACTCAAATTCTTTCCCAATCTGCTAGAATTTGAATCGGGCAAGCGCTATAAATTAGTGCTAAAAAATCCCAGTTCGCAGAAACATTATTTTACTGCTAAAAACTTTGCTGATGCGAGTTGGACTCAAAAAGTTGAAGCTGGGAAAGTGGAAATTAAAGGAGCGATTCACGAACTAGAACTTAAACCGGGCGCTATGGCAGAATGGGTGTTTGTGCCGATGAAATCGGGAACCTACAACCTGCGCTGTACGGTAGCCGGACATACAGAGGCGGGGATGATTGGCAAAATCACGATCGCCTCTTAAATCCCAATCTGCGTTCAATTTCAGATTAATTAGCGAAAAACGATCGAACTTTCGGCCCTCTAGACACTTTTCAAGTAGACTCTAGCGGAGCCATTGTCAGTCCAGCACGGCTCAATTGCATATGATAAAGTTCTGCTTGCTCTTGCGGGCCAACCCACACGGTGGCTTGGCCTTCGTGGTGGATTTGGTTGGCGAGTTTCCAAGCTCGATCGCTCGTCATCCCTGGAATGTATTTCGTCAAACATTCCACAACGTGCTGAAATGTGTTGAAATCGTCGTTGAGGACTATTACCCGATAGTTGGGATAAGGTTTGCGGGTAACTTGACTCGATCGAACGGGTGCTATGGTTGGTGAAGAGGTCATCGCGCGAACAGCCACTAAAACTACAAAATTCGTAAAAAAGTTACCTCTAAAATTATAACACAATTTCATATTTTTTCAACCCCTACTTGGTATTTTGATCCGCTTCGGGGTTTATTTTCACCACCGGGCCCTGCGTTAGATTTCTCCAGAAACTGTGGGGAGTAGGAGTTAGGTATCCTGCCCCCCATTGACAGGCTTTTGAGGAGAAATCTATGGCACCGCGCCGATTACACTAAAGTTAACACTCGATTGAGATCGGAAGTGTCGCCGTCAGAATACGCTTGCACCAGAAGTTGCTTTAAATCTTCAATCAGCGGATAGCGGGGGTTCGCTCCGGTACACTGATCGTCAAAAGCTCGATCGGCCATTTCCTCAACGCGAGCAAAGAAGAAATCATCACTCATTCCCTGACTGGCGATCGCCTCCTGAATCGTGCTAGGAATATCTACCTCACGCTTCAGAGCTTCCACCGCTGCGATCAACTTCTCAACTTTTTCATCTTCGGTATCGCCGCCCAAATTCAGATAGTCTGCAATTCGAGCATAACGCCACTTGCTGTTAGGATACTTGTTTTGAGAAAAAATCGCTTGTTTGAACGGAACATCCGTTGCATTGTAGCGAATTACATGGGAAATCATCAGCGCATTCGCTAAACCGTGAGGGACGTGGCAAGTTGCACCTAATTGGTGAGCTACTGAGTGACAAACTCCCAGAAAAGAGTTGGCAAATGCCATGCCGGCGATCGTAGCAGCATAATGTACTTTCTCCCGCGCTTTCGGATCGTTGGCACCATTTTTGTAAGCGCTGGGCAGGTATTTAAACAGCAAACGAATCGCTTCTAAAGCCAAACCATTTGTATACTCAGAAGCCAACACAGAAACATAAGCTTCTAAAGCGTGGGTTAGCGCATCAATGCCGCCGTAAGCAGTCAGTTTCCGGGGCATATTCAGCGTAAGTTCTGGATCGACGATCGCCATACTCGGAGTCAGAGCATAATCTGCCAGCGGATACTTAATCCCCGATCGTTCATCCGTAACAACCGCAAAAGGCGTGACTTCCGAACCCGTTCCCGAAGTAGTTGGAATTGCCACCATAATTGCCTTTGAACCCAAAGGCGGCAGTTCGTATACCCGCTTGCGGATATCCATAAACCGCATCGCCAATCCTTCAAACTCAATTTCTGGATGCTCATACATCAGCCACATTACTTTAGCAGCATCCATCGGCGAGCCACCACCAAAAGCAATAATCACATCTGGATGGAAACTATTGCAGATTTCTAAACCTTTGCGAACAGTAGCCAGCGAAGGATCGGGTTCCACATCGTAAAATGTGTAGTGATCGATGCCGATTTCTTCCAAACTCTCTGTGACTTCCTTAGTCAATCCCAATTCAAACAATGGTTTATCCGTCACAATCAAAGCACGTTTCTTACCTGCAAGATCCCTCAAAGCTACAGGAAGACAACCCGACTTAAAATAAATCTTGGGAGGAATGCGGAACCAGAGCATATTCTCGCGTCGCTCTGCTACGGTTTTGATATTGAGCAGGTGATGGGGTGTCACGTTGACAGAAATCGAATTATCGCCCCAGCTACCGCAACCGAGGGTAAGGGAGGGATCGAGGCGGAAATTGTACAAATCGCCGATCGCACCTTGAGAAGAAGGCGTATTAATCAGCACCCGCGAAGTCTCTAATTTGCTTTCAAAATAACGAATGTGTTCCTGATTGTGGGGGGCGGTGTAGAGTACAGAAGTATGTCCGTGTCCGCCAAAAATTATCAGCGCTTCAGCTTTGTCTACTGCTTCAGTAAAGTCCTTGGCGCGGTACATGGCGAGAATCGGCGAAAGTTTTTCACAAGCAAAGGGTTCTTCTTTACCTATCGTATCCACTTCTCCAATCAAAACCCTGATGTTTGACGGCACTACAAAACCCGCAATCTGCGCCACCTTTTGCACCGATTGTCCGACTATTTCGGCATTCAATCGACCATCAATTAAGATTACCCGCCGCACTTTTTCTCGTTCTTCAGCATTCAGGAAATAAGCACCGCGCTTGATAAATTCCAGTTGCACGGCATCGTACACCTCATCCACAACAACTACCGATTGTTCCGAAGCACAAATCGTGCCGTTGTCGAAAGTTTTGCTGAGCAAAATTGAGCTGACAGCCATTTGGATGTGGGCGGTTTCATCGATGATGGCGGGAGTATTTCCAGCGCCGACACCGAGGGAGGGATGTCCTGAAGAGTAGGCAGCTTTTACCATTCCCGGCCCGCCAGTTGCCAAAATTAGTTTGATATCGGGGTGCTGCATCAAAGCTTGGGAAAGTGGCACAGTTGGCTCATCAATCCACCCAATAATATCCGGTGGTGCGCCGGCTGCTACAGCAGCATCGAGGAGGATTTTTGCCGCCGCAGCCGTGCAGGATTTGGCGCGGGGATGGGGCGAAAATATAATGCCATTTCTCGTCTTGAGCACGATTAATGACTTAAAGATGGTGGTGGAAGTCGGGTTAGTTACAGGAACGATTCCCGCTAGCAATCCCACTGGTTCGGCAATGCGTTCGTAGCCAAAATGCCGATCGGACTCGATGATACCACAAGTCTTGTCGTTTTTATATTTGTTGTAAATCATTTCCGAGGCAAAATGATTTTTGATTGCCTTATCTTCGATGACTCCCATTCCCGATTCTTTGACTGCTGCTTTGGCTAAGGGAATGCGGGCGGCATTAGCGGCTAAAGCTACTTGCTTGAATATGCGATCGACCTGTTCTTGAGTGTAGGTGGCAAATTCAGCTTGGGCTGCTTTTACTTTTTGAATTAGGACTTCTAATTCTTCTAAATTGGTAACTTTCATGTGATTTTTCGTGATGTGGATTTCGGAAAAATTATTGCCTCAATCTTTGATTGGTAGGGAACCTGCAGATCGACGCAGATAATTTCAAGATTGTGGGTGACTTGTGAACGTGGCCTTTTAATTATTATATACCGCTAGCTCCGATCGCATTGACCCCGCGACTGCGAAAAATATCAACTGTTTGTTGCACGAGTTCCGGTGAAGCTGGAGGTGTATCCTTGAGTTCGTAATCCAATTTTAATTGCTCCCATTTGTATTCTCCCATTTTATGAAATGGTAATACTTCGACTTTTTCCACATTGTTCAGATTGGCAATAAACTCCGCTAATTTTTCTACGTTTTCGATGTGATCGGTGAGGTGAGGAACTAGAACGAAGCGAATCCACGTCGGTTTGCCAATTTCGCTGAGATATTTGGCCATTGCTAAAGTAGGCTCGATGGAAACATTGGTGACTTTGTAATACAGTTCGGGAATGTAGGATTTGATGTCCAACAAAACCAGATCGGTCATTTCCAGAACCGGTTTAGCAACGTCTAAAACACAGAAGCCTGATGTGTCCAGCGCTGTATGCAAACCCATTTGATGACAGCGGGTAAAGATTTCTTTGACAAAATCCGGCTGCATCAATGGTTCGCCGCCGCTGACGGTAACGCCTCCTTTCCGTAGGTAGGATTTACATTTTATAATTTGCTCGATTAAATAATCGACGGTTACTTCTTTACCATCGTGGGAATTGCGACAGTCGGGATTGTGACAGTACAGACAGCGTAACGGACAGCCTTGGGTGAAGACGATAAACCGGATTCCGGGGCCGTCTACTGTACCAAATGTTTCGATTGAGTGAATGCGACCAATTCCAGACATTTAATTTGCTGTTTGTTGGTAAGGATTTTGAGAGTAGGGATGATATCAATTCCGGTTGCATTGGAATGATTAAACCGCAGAGTACGCAGAGAACGCAGAGGAAGAGAAGAGAGAGATGAATACAGGACGATGCTAACGGATTTGAGATGAGGGAATCTCGGTGTTAACTTAAGCCGGGAAACTTGCGGATTGTTCGTTTGGTTGCTGAGGCTCGATCCCCCTAAATCCCCCTTAAAAAGGGGAGTAGGGGTTGACTTTGAGAAGTGGACGGTTCCCCTTGAATCCCCAGATAGTCTGGGGAATTCAAGAATACTCTTGTTCCCCCCTTCTTAAGGGGGGTTAGGGGGGATCTGGCCTCATGGTTTAACAGCGAAACTAGACGAAAAAAGACTTATGGAGAACCAATTATGTAGGCGCTTCTTGAGTCCCCCTCAGCTCGGACTTCGTTTGACTCTTGAGCGGTTTCAATCGCCGAGTTTTTTCTGCTGGGATTTAGACGCGTTCGTGGAAAGTCCGTTTAATCACATCTAATTGCTGTTCGCGGGTAAGTTTGATGAAATTAACCGCATAACCGGAGACGCGAATTGTTAGCTGGGGATAGTTTTCTGGATGTTCCATCGCATCTAGTAATGTTTGCCGATCGAGGGCGTTAACATTGATGTGATGGCCGCCATCGTGGAAGTAACCGTCTATAAGACTAACTAGGTTGTTAGTCCGATCGCTCTCCATTCTGCCCAAGGCTTGCGGTAGAATCGAAAAAGTATTCGATATGCCATCTTGACAATCACTGTAAGGCAGTTTGGCTACAGAAGATAAGGATGCGATCGCCCCACAGGAATCTCGGCCGTGCATCGGGTTAGCACCGGGAGCAAAGGGTTCGCCAGCTTTACGTCCGTCGGGAGTGCTACCAGTTTTTTTGCCGTAAACTACGTTAGAGGTAATTGTGAGTACCGATTGAGTCGCTACAGCGCCGCGGTAGGTTTTGTGCTGGCGAATTTCGTTCATGAAGCTTTGCACAAGTTCGATGGCTATACTGTCTACGCGATCGTCATTATTGCCATATTTGGGATATTCTCCTTCGATCGAGTAATCCACTGCCAAACCTTGCTCGTTGCGAAGCACCTTAACTTTAGCGTTTTTAATCGCCGACAGGGAGTCCGCCACCACCGACAATCCGGCAATTCCGCAGGCCATTGTCCGGTAAACATCGCGATCGTGCAGTGCCATTTCCAGGCGTTCGTAGCAGTATTTGTCGTGCATATAGTGAATGACATTCAACGTATTGATATACGTTTTTGCCAACCACGCCATCATGTCGCGGAACCTGGCTCTTACCTCGTCATAATCGAGATATTCGGTAGTAATCGGTGGGAACTGCGGCGCGATTTGGTCGCCGGACTTCTCATCTTTACCGCCGTTAATCGCATAGAGCAAAGTCTTAGCTAAGTTAACTCGCGCGCCGAAAAACTGCATTTGCTTGCCAATTCGCATCGCGGAAACACAACAGGCGATCGCGTAATCATCGCCGTATTGAGGACGCATCAAGTCGTCGTTTTCGTACTGAATCGAACTCGTCTCGCTGGATACCTTCGCACAGAATTGTTTGAAGTTGTCCGGCAAGTTTTCCGACCACAAAACTGTGAGATTTGGTTCGGGTGCAGTACCGAGGTTTGACAGGGTGTGTAAGAATCGGAAACTGTTACGAGTTACCAATGTTCTACCGTCATCGCTGATACCGCCGATCGCCTCTGTTACCCAAGTTGGATCGCCAGAAAACAGAGCGTTATAGTCGGGAGTTCGCAAAAACCGCACCATGCGGAGTTTCATTACAAAATGGTCGATCAGTTCTTGCAATTCCACTTCGGAACTCGCGCCACTTTGCAAATCGCGCTCGAAATAAATGTCTAAAAACGTCGATACGCGACCGAGAGACATCGCTGCCCCGTTTTGTTCTTTCACTGCTCCCAAGTAGCCAAAATACACCCACTGGACAGCTTCTCGTGCATTTGCTGCCGGACGGCCAATATCAAAGCCGTAGCTAGCCGCCATTTCTTTTAACTCAAACAATGCCCGAATTTGCTCGGATAACTCTTCGCGCAAACGAATTGTCGCCTCGTCCATCGCGTCTAGTTCGAGTGATTCTTGCTGTGTTTTTTTATCATCAATTAGGCGATCGACACCGTACAAAGCAACGCGCCGATAGTCACCGATAATCCGCCCTCGTCCGTAGGCATCTGGCAAACCTGTGATGATACCAGAACGTCTCGCCAGACGCATCGAGCGCGTGTAGACATCGAATACACCATCGTTATGAGTTTTGCGATATTTCGTAAATATTTCTTCCGTTTGCCCATCGAGCTGATAGCCGTAAGCTTCTAAACCTGCCTTGACCACGCGAATTCCGCCAAAGGGCATAATCGCGCGTTTCAAAGGTCGATCTGTTTGCAAACCTACTATTTGTTCTAAGTCGCGATCGATGTATCCTGCTGCATGAGCCGTGATAGATGTGGGAACTTTTGTATCAACATCCAATACACCTTTTTCGCGCTCTTGCTTCATTAATTCCAGAACTTTTTGCCAAAGCTGCTGGGTTTTTTCGGTTGCTACTGTGAGAAATTCTGCATTCCCTTCATAGGGGGTGTAGTTTTTTTGAATGAAGTCTCTGACGTTGACTTCCTTTTTCCAGTTGCCTTCAGTAAAGCCGTGCCATTCTGCAAACATAGCTTGCATTCACCTCAAATTTTTGTTAGCGATCGATCTTTTCTTCTTCGACCACTACATCTAGTATATATTTAATTTCAATATTTTAAATACCCAGTTCGCTATTTGTTACAAAAATTGACTTGCTAATTCCGTGGGAAGAATTAAGATAGATAGTAGGCAGAACAACCTCTGGGATTTGTGAGCAAGCTCTGACAAAATTGGATTCCGAACTAATAGTTAGACAACGGAAATGTTGTTTAAGTGCGGGTCGGTCGGGAACGCGCAATGAGAGTTTGGGTCGCGAACTGCGAAGACCAGAAGAAGAGGAAGAAAAAGCAGAAAAATAGCAGAAGAATAGCAGAAAAATAGTTCAGATTGGATTAGAGAATTGTTATCGAAAGCAGAGCAATATTAATTGCTGATTAATTGAACAAGGGTATTATGCAGATAAATTCAAGAAATCAAAGCACTGCGAGCGATCCGGCTCACGATATTTGGAAAGAACAGCGTCATCCGCTCGATCGGATTTTTCGGCCTCGCTCCGTGGCTGTAATCGGCGCAACAGAGAGAGAAGGAAGCGTCGGACGTACTCTCCTGTGGAACTTGATTCGGAATCCGTTTGGCGGAACAGTTTTTCCGGTGAATCCCCAGCGCCACAGCGTGTTGGGGCTCAAGTCTTATCCTGACATTGCTAGCGTCCCGGAAGTAGTGGATCTGGCGGTGATTGCTACGCCTGCTGCTGGGGTGCCACAAGTGATCCGCGAATGTATCGCTGCTGGGGTGAAAGGGGCAATTATTGTTTCTGCTGGCTTTAAAGAAATTGGCGCGGCTGGGGAGGCTTTAGAACAGCAAGTTATGGCCGAGGCGCGTCGGGGCGGAATGCGGATTATCGGCCCAAATTGCCTCGGTGTGATGAATCCTGTGGTTGGGCTGAATGCTACTTTTGCAGGTACGATCGCCCGTCCGGGTAATGTCGCCTTCATCAGTCAAAGCGGCGCCCTCTGTACTTCGATTCTCGACTGGAGTTTGGGGGAAAATGTCGGTTTTAGCGCCTTTGTATCGATCGGCTCTATGCTCGATGTCGGTTGGGGCGATCTGATCGAGTATTTCGGAGACGATCCCCATACTCACAGTATCGTTTTGTACATGGAATCTATGGGTGATGCTCGTTCGTTTCTGTCCGCCGCCCGCCCAGTGGCGATCGACAAACCGATCATCATTCTCAAGGTAGGACGTACCGCCGCCGCCGCCCAAGCCGCCGCTTCCCATACGGGAGCTTTGACCGGCAGCGATGACGTGCTTAACGCTGCTTTCCGCCGCTGTGGCGCGTTGCGGGTACATACGATTTCCGATTTGTTCGACATGGCAGAAATTCTGGCCAAGCAACCGCGACCGCAAGGCAACCGCCTATCGATCGTCACCAATGCAGGAGGCCCGGGGGCGATCGCCACTGATGCCTTAATTAGCGACGGCGGTGCGCTGGCAGATTTGGCACCGGAGACGCTGCAGCAGCTTGATGAGTTTTTGCCACCTCAGTGGAGTCATCACAACCCGATCGATATTTTGGGCGATGCTAGTAGCGATCTTTACGCCAAAACTCTAGAAGTTGTCGCTCCCGATCCCAATAGTGACGGATTGCTGGTCATCCTGACGCCACAAGCGATGACGAATCCGACGCAAACCGCAGAAAAACTCAAGTCTTACAGCAAACTCGGAAAGCCCTTATTGGCAAGCTGGATGGGCGGTGTGGAAGTGTCAGCGGGAACGCAAATTCTTAATCAGGCAAATATTCCGACTTTCCCCTATCCCGATACCGCCGTCAGGTTATTCAACTATATGTGGCGGTACACATACAACCTGCGCGCTATCTACGAAACGCCTTCTCTCCCCGCTGATCGCGAAATCGAGACTTCCGGGTGTGCGACTGCGGCGAAGATTTTGACTGCTGCCCGCCAAAACAATCGCACTTTATTAACCGAGTACGAATCAAAACAGTTGCTGGCAGCTTACGGCATTCCCACCGTAGCGACAGAAATTGCAGCGAGTGCTGCCGAAGCTGTGGAAATTGCCGATCGCCTCGGTTATCCAGTGGTGCTAAAACTCCATTCTGAGACGATTACTCACAAAACCGATGTGGGGGGCGTAAAACTAAATTTAGGCGATGCTAACGCTGTAATTAGTGCCTTTGAGGCGATCTCCCAGCGGGTACGGGCGATAGATCCTGCAGCGTTTCTTGGCGTAACCGTGCAGCAGATGGTGCATTTGGAAGGCTATGAACTAATTTTGGGTAGCAGTATTGACCCACAATTTGGGCCGGTGATGCTGTTTGGTTCCGGCGGACAATTAGTGGAAGTATTTCAAGATCGATCGCTAGCACTTCCGCCTTTAAATACCACCCTAGCGCGGCGGATGATGGAGCAAACTCGCATCTATAAAGCTTTACAAGGAGTGCGCGGTCGATCGGCAATTGACCTGGTACAACTCGAACAGTTATTAGTTCGTTTCAGTCAACTGATTGTAGAGCAACCTCAAATTGCCGAGATTGATATTAATCCGCTGTTGGTTTCTCCTGAAGGTGCGATCGCTCTTGATGCCCGTGTTGTTCTGCAAACAACAGAAAACCCCATTTCACCCGCGATTCGCCCCTATCCTACGCAATACGTTCAAACATGGTCAACGGACGGCGATCGTCCCATCACGATCCGTCCGATTCGTCCAGAAGATGAGCCGCTGATGGTGCTGTTCCACGAAGAACTTTCCGAAGAGAGCGTGTATTTGCGCTACGCTCACATGGTAAAGTTAAAGCACCGCATTGCTCACGAACGTTTGACCCGGATTTGTTTTATTGACTACGATCGGGAAATGCTGTTAGTAGCCGATCGTCAAGACCCGGAAACCTCAGAACACCGGATTTTGGGAGTAGCGCGTCTGAGCAAACTCCACG
Source organism: Microcoleus sp. Pol10D4 (assembly GCF_036701555.1). Lineage (NCBI taxonomy): Bacteria > Bacillati > Cyanobacteriota > Cyanophyceae > Oscillatoriales > Microcoleaceae > Microcoleus > Microcoleus sp. Pol10D4. The sequence goes on along the minus strand of NZ_JAUBRA010000039.1, from coordinate 38,524 downwards.
GCACAAACCAAGCCGAATTTGCCCTCATCGTTAGCGATAGCTATCAGCAGCGCGGTTTGGGAACAGAATTATTGAGGCGGATGCTGCAAATTGGTCAGGAAGAGAAATTAGAGGCGATCGTTGGCTACATTCTCAATAGCAACTACAAGATGCAGAGCCTCTGTAAAAAACTAGGATTTGAACTCCAACCAGACCGAGGCGAAGGAATGTTGAAAGCTGTTTTTGTTTGCTAATAGCAAGTTGGGTTAAATAATTCTCATTCATCACAACTAAAGTCCTCACTACAAACTTTATCGTTTTGTAGTGAGGACTTTAGTCCTCAAACTAAGATGCTACTAAGCCGCCGCAGCCAAATTTGCTGCTGCAAACTCCCAGTTAGCCAAATTATCTAAGAAATTAGTAATGTAGTCGGGACGGCGGTTTTGGAAATCCAAATAATAAGCGTGTTCCCACACATCCAAAGTCAGCAACGGAGTTTGGCCGTGTGCAAGCGGGGTGTCAGCGTTAGCAGTTTTAGTGACTTTCAAAGTGCCGTTGTCCACAACCAGCCAAGCCCAGCCACTACCGAACTGAGTTGTCGCAGCAGTCTTGAATTCTTCTTTGAATTTGTCGAAGCTGCCGAAGTCGGCGTTAATTTTGTCAGCTAAAGCTCCTGTCGGAGTGCCGCCGCCGCCCGGTTTGAGGGAATTCCAGAAAAAGTTGTGGTTCCAAACTTGACCTGCATTGTTAAAAATGCCTGCTTTGGATGGGTCTTTAGCAGATTCCTTGACAATTTCTTCAAGGGATTTGCTCGCCATTTCCGTTCCTTCAATCAGTTTATTCAGATTGGTGACGTAAGCAGCGTGGTGCTTGTCGTGGTGGAATGAAAACGTGTTGGCCGACATATGAGCGGGTTCTAGGGCGTCAGCGGCGAAGGGTAATGGTGCTAGTTCAAATGCCATGGTGTTCAATCCTCTCTGGATTACTTTGGGTTTTTCGGTTGACTTGGTGGCTTTTTTATGATTAAAGCCGACCGTCACTAGCTTGAGTGTATCAAGCTGTGGTAAATAATTCTTTACAATTTTCATATTTTATAGCAGTTGCAGCATTTTAGGATTCAGACTTCTATTTTTTAGATATCAAAGCTACCTATTGTCGGTTTCAAATAGCATAAAGTATTACTAAATGTCAAGCTACCTGGGAGACAAATAAAAGTGTGTGTGAAATTGTCAACCGCTCGAAATTTTATGAGACTGATAAATAGATTAAACCTGTAAATTGTCAAAGATTAACCTAAGTTCAATTAAGCTGTAAGAAAGTCAAACAAGTTGCAGGATGTGTCAATGGAAAAGCGTTTAAACAACTCGTCTAGTCACCCCCCTCAATGGTTGAATCTGCAATTAATCGTCACCGCTCTGGAAACAGTCCAAGACTTAATTGTCATTTCCCTATGTATTGGTTTGTTTTGTTTCATGGTGCTAGAACTGCGAGAAATGTTTTTCTCGCTGCTGCCTCCTTTGAATTTTCAGCAAGTGACGGCAGACATTCTATTTTTATTAGTTTTAGTGGAATTATTTCGGCTGCTAATTATTTACTTGCAAGAACAAAGAGTTTCGATAGGTGTGGCTGTGGAAGTCTGTATAGTATCTGTTTTGCGAGAAGTCATCGTGCGGGGAGTGCTGGAAACTCCCTGGGTTCAAATATTATCAACAGGCGCATTTTTGCTGGTTTTGGGAGTGTTGTTGGTAGTCCGAGTTTGGTTGCCCCCAACCTTCGAGGGAATTGACCCGGAACGTCGCATGGCTAGCAGAAATAGAAATCTATCAGACAATGAATCTTCTTCCGCATCTGTTGTAGCCAATAGCAAGTTTAATTCTCATTGAATATGGCATGACAGGCGATTTAAGATTTTAAATTTACTCTAATATTGCTTGTCGCGTTACCAGCCATCATTTCCCGTAAAACTGAGATGTTGAACCATTGTCAAGAACGGGCATCTTGCCCGTTCCACAGAGAGTAGATTTTCTTGTAGGCTGGGCAGGAAATCCCACAGGGCTGTTTCATTCTCACGAAAATCAGGCTTTTGTAGGGGCGGTGCCAAGAGTGCCCGCCCCCCCACGGACGATGAAATCGATGTTTCAAATATCGGGGATCTTCATGAGAGATTGCCCCTACAAGAGAATGAAACCGCCCTGGGAGATTCCACCCAAAAAAGGATTATTGAGAATGGTGCAAGATGTGAGGTCAAATCAACCTGATAACGGTTGCAGTGAAGCCTAAAATCCTCTGAAAATTCAGAGGAATGTAGTCTTAACTACAAAGACAAGCTTCATCAATCATTCCCAATTATTCAAATCTAAAATCTAAAATCTAAAATAGTATTACCCGTTAGCCTGTAATTCCACCAAGCGAGCCAACACTTCTTTAGAATGAATCGCCGGATTAATCTTCACAAAGGTTTCACGCAAAATACCTTCAGGATCAATAATAAAACTGTGTCGCGCTGAGATAAAACTCATCCAAGAACCGTAAGCTTTACTCACTTTACCATCCGTATCAGCTAACAGCGGAAACTTCAAACCTTCCGAATCGCAAAATTCCGCATGGGAATCGACATCATCAGCGCTAATACCGATAATTTGAGTATTCTTTGCCAAGTATTTCGGCAAGTCTTGCTGAAATCTCCGCGCTTCGATGGTACATCCTGAAGTAAAGTCTTTCGGATAAAAATAGACTACCAGCCACTTACCGCGATAATCCGACAGGGACACTTGTCCGTCCCCGCTGTTTGTCGGCAAAGAAAACTCCGGCGCTGGTTGATTTACCGGAGGAAGCTTACCGCCGAGGGCAAATGCAGGTGTGGCAAAATTGAAACTTAGAAAAACTAGACAAATTGCCAATAAAGTGCTAAAAAACTTGCGACGCGACATCATAAATTTAGAATTAGAACTGTACTTAAGACAAGTTTACAGTTTTCTGATTAAATAGGTAGAGGCAATTCCCGGATTGCTTCTAAAACCCCAAGATCACTCACTCAAATAGCAATTTACCCATGAGCGCTGCACTCCCGTTAACAGGCAAAGCTATAGTAGTCCAGGTAATTAACGGTCAACCCGTTATAATCGAAGTAGACGGCACTAATGCCCCGATTACTGCAGGAAATTTTGTTGACTTAGTTGAACGCGGCATTTACGACGGGGTGATGTTTCACCGAGTTGTACGTCAGCCAGAGCCTTTTGTAGTGCAAGGAGGCGATCCGCGCAGCAGAGATACTACAATTCCAGCCAGTCAATTGGGAACGGGTAGTTTTATTGACCCGGATACCAATCAGCCGCGTTTTATCCCTTTAGAAATTACGCCGCAAGGGGCCGCGCAACCTGTTTACAACCAAATTGTAACCCAGACGCCGCAGTTGCAGCACACTCGCGGGGCTGTGGCAATGGCTCGTTCTAATGCTTTGGATTCGGCTTCTTCGCAGTTTTATTTTGCTTTGGATGAGTTGCCATTTTTGGACGGTAGTTATGCTGTTTTTGGCAACGTTATTGCAGGTTTTGAAACGGTGAATGCGGTGCAGCAGGGCGATCGCATTTCGAGTGCAAAAGTCGTTGACGGCATCGTCCCCAGTCGGGTTTCTAGCATCATTACCGATGTTGATTTCCTCAACGATTCCATTAACCTTACCAATTTGGCAAATCTACCTTTGCGAGCCCTCAGATTGGCCAACACCCCGAACAACTATCAAGTCACTCCCCAAGACTATGACCAAAATCCTGGCGGTGTAGTGGGAGGTAGCGCAAACGATCGCATCCTCGGTGAAGCCACGTATGGTGATGGAATTAACGGCAGCCAAGGCAACGATACCATCACTGGCGAAGAAGGCGACGACTTTTTGCGAGGTGGCAAAGGTAACGACTTAATTAGCGGCGGTGTTGACGACGATATTATCAACGGAAATCTCGGCGACGATAATCTCAATGGCGATGCTGGTGACGACTTTTTGCGAGGTGGCAGAGGAAACGATGTTTTAATCGGCGGCGATGGTAACGATGTTTTAATCGGCGATGTTGACAGCGATACTCTCACTGGTGGCGCAGGTGTAGATACTTTTGTTCTGGTTACGGGTGAAAATCTGGAGTTGAATGGGTCTAGCGATATAATTCTTGATTTTAGGCCGGGAGAGGGCGATCGTATTGGCTTAACCAGCGGTTTATCCAACACCTCATTCACGCAATCAGGCAGCAACACACTCATTCAATTTGGAGGAGTTACTTTGGCTGTGGTTCAAAATGCCACCCCCGCAGCAGTTCAAAATGCTGCTTTTACAATTAACTTTTCTACTGCTGTCGTTGCTGATAACTTGCCTTCCAGAGACGCCGCCTTGAGAATTGGCTAACTCTAACAAGACTGAGGCAATAATTATAGATGTAGGGTGATCTTCGGTACACATTACCTGATTATCAATTGGCAATTGCCAATTGATAATTACCAAATTCAACTAACACCATAGCTTTGTAATTTGAGAAACTGCCTCTTGATAAGAATCCATTCTCCCCTGCTTCTTAAAAAGCTCGGCTGCCTTCTGAAAATCCTCAAATGCTCCCTGAACCTCTCTCAATTTATATCTAGTTACTCCTCGGTTGAAGTAAGCTTTAGCAAAATCGCGATCGAGGCGAATTGCTGACTCAAAATCAGCTAGCGCTGCTAGGGAATTCTCCATTTGCAGGCGGATAGCACCTCGGTTAAAATAAGATTGAGCTAAATTGGGGTTGAGCAGCAGTGCCGAGTTGTAATCTGCGATCGCCGCAGTATAATCTTTTAAACGAGTCAGCATAAACCCCCGATTGCTGTAATACTTGGCTCGGTAAGGATTGAGTTCGATGGCTGTAGTTAAATCTTCGATCGCCGATTGCTTGTAGCCTAATTTGTAGCGTGCCACACCGCGATCGTTGTAAGCTGACGCAAATTGTGGATTAATGTTAATTGTAGCAGTAAAATTTTTAATAGCGCCGTGCAAGTCTTGTTGTTCGAGATTTTTTAAACCCTGAGTGTAAAACTTTTTGGTACTAACTTTTAAATTTGCCTCTTGTCGGGATTCAGCTTGCTCCCCCGAAAATACGCCGGCAATATTAGTGAATCCCAAAGATTCGATCGAATTGAAAATAGTTGTGACAACTAATTGGCTTGGGAGAAGGGGGATAGTAGGCATGGGAGGAGTGGTGTTCAACTGTATGCTCTTATTTTCCTCCATACTTCAGCTACTGACAGTGATATCCGTAGTCTCAGGAACGTGATAAGTTTGATGAGATGTGGTGATGCTGGGGCATTGACTTGTGTGATGAAAGTTGGGCTTAGTTAGTGATGCCGATCGCAATTCAGAAAAAATGCGTCTACAACCCTTTAAAGATATGGTTTTCAGGCGAGCTGGGCGGTTTCTTTCTTCCCATATTGAGCAGTTTATACCAGGATTGTTTGCAGGTATGCCCCTGGGAGAGCGATCGCAACTGCCCACCACAAGTATTACTTTGTAGCGATATTGCACGGGCAAATCCCGATCGAACTTGCGGTTATCTTATACCAGGTTTTTAGGAAAAAAATTAGTTTGGCGGCGAGGTATTTGTGAATCAATCGGTTTGATAGCTCAAAGCGCGTCTAACATAACCAGAGTTAAGTTTGTGCCTGCACCCACCCTGATTAACCTTTCACTACACTAATATTTTTGAGTAGTCTTGCTGAGGAAAGTTGGCGATTATTTGCTATGCTTTGATTAGACATCAATAATTTATGGCGCAAATAAGTGTCAATGAAAAGAGTTATGAGGTTGAAAACTTTATTCGCTGCTGTGTTGGCGATCGTCCTGTTCACTCTCTACTTAACTCCTCCTGTGATGGCCGCTAATGCGGAGGATTTGAGTCACCTATTAAAAGATAATTGGTGCGTCAGCTTTCTGTGGAAGCAATGCGATTTGAGCGCTGTCGATTTGCGGGGCGCTAATCTCCAAGAAGCCAATTTGTCCGGCGCTAATTTGTCCAATGCTAATTTGTCCGGTGCTAACTTAAAAAATGCGGATCTTTCTGACGCAGATCTCAGTGGCGCTAATTTAGCAAATGCTGATATTTTAGGTACGGATCTCAGTCGAGCCAATTTGACCGAAGCTAATTTCAACGGCACGAAGTTGTGGGATGCTAATCTGACTTTGGCAAATCTGAGCCGCGCCAATTTACAAGATGCTAATGTCTTAGATTCTCGACTTTGGGGAAGCAATCTCACCGAAGCTAATTTAGCTGATGCGACGCTGCACGGTGCTGACTTGCAATATGCTAATTTGGCAGACAGTAATTTGACAGGTGCTGACTTGCACAGCTTCTTTTTCCGAGGTTCCAAACAAATAACCAATTTGAGCAATGCTAATTTAGAAGGCGCTATTTTAACTGGCGCAAATCTCAGAGGTGCGGTGCTGGCAGGGGCAATAATGCCAGACGGCTCTATTAATGAAGAAATTGGCTTTAATTTAAAGTAAAGTTAAATTAGAGTCTGTCTGAATAATGTCAATAACAGGCTTTTGCCCCGATTTCGCAGTCAATGAATTATCTGGTGCAAGAGGCGACGCCCGTTGTCAACAGCTTGTTGAGGATGCTGTCAAGATATCAATTTAAACCAGGGTGCGATCGACCTTTTAACTCCCAAGCTGCACCCCTTGCCAACAGCTTGTTGAGGATGCTGTCAAGATATCAATTTAAACCAGGGTGCGATCGACCTTTTAACTCCAAACCAGTAAATATCGCTAAAATCTTAAATCTCAAACCGAACCTGCGCGCATCTGTTACAATTTTCAACAAAGCCAGAACAGCCCCGAACCTGAAGTCACCTGCCTAGGGATACCACCCCGCGACAGGAGTCGTGGAGAGCAAAAATATTAGATATTTAGTTTAAACTCCCAGATTCATCTGTAGAGTCTCTCTAAAATCTAAAATCGATTGTGGAGTCCATCTAAAATCTAAAATCTAAAATCTAAAATCGATGGGCTGTGGAGTCAATCTAAAATTTAAAATCTAAAATCTAAAATCTAAAATCGACAGATGGAAACCCTGCAAACCCAACTTTACGAACTCGCACAATTTGCTAATAATTTAGTAAATACTCAACTGACAAACCTCAGTTTAGTCAGCGTCGGAGTCATCTTTCTGGCAGGGTTGCTAACGAGCTTAACGCCCTGTATGCTTTCAATGTTGCCGATCACGATCGGCTACATCGGTGGATACGAAGCAAAAAGCCGCCTGCAAGCTGCCGCCCAGTCTGCGTGGTTTTCCCTGGGATTAGCCACCACCCTTGCAGGTTTGGGTATTGTAGCATCATTTGCCGGACAAGTTTACGGGAAAATTGGCCTGGGTTTACCGATTCTTGTCAGCATTATTGCTATTCTAATGGGGCTGAATTTACTCGAAGCTTTACCCTTACAAATGCCGTCTTTCGACGCTGTGGGGTGGGTGCCGAAAGATTTGCCGGCGGGCGTGCGATCGTACTTATTGGGCTTAACTTTTGGTTTAGTAGCGTCTCCCTGCAGCACTCCGGTTTTAGCTACACTCTTAGCTTGGGTTTCCAAAACAGGAGATACAGTTTTAGGTGGTGTGTTGCTGCTGTTTTACGCTGCTGGCTACGTCGCTCCGCTGATTATAGCAGGTACTTTCACTGCAAGCATTAAAAAGTTGTTAGAATTACGTCGGTGGTCGAGTTGGATTACGCCTGTTAGCGGCGTTTTGCTAGTAGGATTTGGTGTTTTCTCTCTGCTTTCCCGCATCCTTCCCGCGTAAGTTTCGTAGTCAGGGCTTCAGCCCTTATTTAGAGATATAGCAATCACTACGGAATGCGTGAATTAATTTTTTTTAAACAAACCGCGAAGACGAAGGAAGAAAGAAAAGACAAAGACTTAAAAAAATAATTGAGACTTACTCGATAATAAGAATAATAATATTTATTCATTTTTTGTTTTTCCCTGCTCTTTCTTCCTTCTTCCTTCTTCCTTCTTCCCTCTTCCTTCTTCCTTCTTCCTTCTTCCTTCTTCCCTCTCCCTTCATAATTACCAATGACATCAAAAGAAGTATTTCTATCAAAACTCTCAAACTGGGCGACTGCCCCTCAAAGGTTTTTCAAACGAGAAATCTTGCCGATACTCGCAGATTTACGGCTGGCAATTATCTTGCTGCTGACGATCGCATTTTTCAGCATTTCCGGCACCGTCATCGAACAAGGTCAATCAGTACCTTTTTACCAATCTAACTATCCAGAACACCCCGCTTTGTTCGGCTTCCTAACTTGGAAAGTTGTGCTAATTGCAGGACTTGACCACGTATACCGCACTTGGTGGTTTTTGTCAATCCTAATTCTGTTCGGGAGCAGCTTAACAGCTTGTACATTTACCCGACAATTTCCAGCATTAAAAGCCGCCCGCCGCTGGAAATTTTATGAAGAACCAAAGCAGTTTGAAAAATTAGCTCTCAGTGCGGAATTAGAAACAGTTGCTTTAAGTTCCTTAGAACCACTTTTGCTGCAAAAAAACTACCGCATATTTCGAGAAGGCGAAAAAGTTTATGCCCGCAAGGGAATAATTGGCAAAATCGGCCCGATTATTGTTCACGCCAGTATGCTAATTATTTTAGCTGGGTCGATATGGGGCGCAATGACGGGATTTCTCGGTCAAGAAATTGTTCCCAGCGGCGAAACATTTCAAGTGCAGAATATCCTGGATGCGGGGCCTTGGGCCGGGCCGCAAATACCGAAGGATTGGTCGATGCGAGTTAATCGGTTCTGGATTGATTATACTCCCGAAGGCGGAATAGACCAATTTTACTCTGACCTGTCAGTTTTGGACAAAACAGGCCAAGAGGTCGATCGCAAAACCATCCACGTTAACGAGCCCCTCAGATACCGGGGAGTCACTTTTTATCAAGCAGATTGGGCAATAGCCGCCGTGCGAGTTCGCCTCAACAAAAGCCCGGTTTTACAATTGCCAATGGCTCAGTTAGACACCCAAGGTAAAGGCCGAATTTGGGGAGCTTGGATTCCGACAAAACCAGATTTGAGTGCGGGGGTTTCTCTGCTAGCAAAAGACTTGCAAGGAACGATGTTAGTGTACGGTACGGATGGCAAATTGTTAACTACTGTTCGCGCCGGCACGGCGGTTGAAGTTAACGGAGTGATGCTGACAATTGACGAAGTGGTAGGCAGTACGGGATTGCAAATTAAAGCAGATCCGGGTATTCCGATCGTTTATACTGGCTTCGGGTTGCTGATGCTTAGTGTGCTGATGAGCTATCTGTCTCACTCACAGATTTGGGCTTTGGAAAAAAACGGCAAACTATATGTCGGCGGGCGTACTAATCGCGCTCAGGTGACTTTTGAAAGAGAAGTTGTGGAGATTTTGGACAAGTTGGCAGAATCGAAACAAGAGGAAGAAAAGAGCGAAATAGCGCCGACTTCTCTAGCGAATCAAAATTAATTTTATGGTGGGCAATTCCCACCATTGATGTCAACAACCAGGTAAAAGGTAGTATCAGTCTTCTGTCTGAGTCACAATCCCCTCGATCTCTCCTAGCCCCCCTTAAAAAGGGGGAAGAGCATTCAAAGTCACGCCCTACTCCCTTTTTAAGGAGATTTAGGGAGATAGAGACTCGACTACAAGCGACCTTCATTATGGGTTTGAGCCTGGTTGGTGACACGAATGCAATAGATTTTATATCGGAAAATAAGTGAATTTACGTAAATTATGGTACTGCTAATCAGGGAACTTTTAATAAAAGTCAGTGACTATACAATTGTAAATCTTCACAACAAGAGATATCATCTACCAATAGTTATTTAAAATTTAAAACCTCAATAACTATGGCTCAACTTATCCTGGTATTTTTTTATGCCAATTATCGTTCCTTTTGTCCTTCAAACAGTTTTACCTATACTCAGTGCGCTTTTCGCTCTTTTGATTCCTGTACTGGCTCCTGTTATCAAGTTCGCTCTGACTCGCCTTCCCAAAATTCCCTCATATATTCGGCTCCTCAAAATTTTGTATTCAGATATTGACTCATCTGCCAAAGAGCGAAAATTTATTACTGTTGGACTACTGGTAATTAGTAGCATTGTGACTTTCATGGCTTATTCCGTTATACCTTGGACGGGTGTACCCCTGATCGGTGCTATTACCAGTCCCATTGCTGGCGCTATTGCTCTTGTGGTGGCACTGGCACTTTTAGATATGATTTTTGACATGAATAAAGGCTATTACTTAGAGCGACTAAGAGGAAAAGGTTTTGCTGGATTAAATGACATAGAAACCGATATTAAAGATTTAAAAGATATTTTTGGCCAATCCTGGAAGAAAGTTAAATCTACTATTAACGAGGCCAGCCAGAAAATTTATGAAGAGGGCTGTAAGCGTGGCATCAACTTTAGTGATAAATCTTATCAAAGCTATATCGATCGTGAATTAGAAGGATTGAATGTATATGTTGGTAAAAATTCAGTTGCAGAGTATGAAGGTATAAGTGCCGACTTATTAAAGCAAAATAAGGGGCAAGATTGGACAAAAGATGCTTTTGCACTAGGGACAGGTGCAACTGTAGGGGCTTTGGCTGGTGTTGGCGCTTCAGCAGTTGCGACCTCAGTATTTGCGCCGGCTAGTATTTGGACAACTATCCACAGCATTCCTTTGATTGGGGGCTTGGTGGGCAGTTCAACGGGTATTGTTGTCAGTGCAGGGTACTACTCATTACTAACATTTGCTGCTCCTGTTGGACTGGGAGTATTAGCAACTGTCGGGATTTACAGCGGTCTGACGGGCTGGAAAAATCAAGAAGAAGCTGCCAAGATGAGCAAGTTTTTATCAGAGATAATTATGGCTGCTTTACCAATGGCTTGGATTGATGGTGAATTAGATGACAAGGAGAAAGATACTATACATAGATTGATGACTACCTCCGGTATGAGAAAGGAAGAGCGAGATTTAGTTCGCAAAGCCATAGAACAACGGCAAAAATTTGATGAAATCATGAAAACGAGTATTCCTTTTGATGAAGAACATCGGGAAAAAAGTTGTAGTCAAAGCAATAAAGAGCGACTAAAGCATCGCCTAATATTATGTACAGCTTGGGAGATTGCCGTTGCTGATGGCAAAATTGATTTGTCAGAATTACATCTTCATAACTGCATGGCAGATAAGCTAGGTATTTCTCGTGAGGAGGTGAAAGAAATCCGGCGGGCGATAAACATCAAGCATGAGCAAGAGCTTTGGCTGACGGAAGCCTTAGAACCAAAGGGTTCCAAGACTAAGTTATTGAGCGTCCGCGAACAATACCGCCTCCAACCAGCAGCAGATAATCTTTAGTCTTTGATAACAATTTATCTCGTTAAGTGAGCAAGGGCTAAAAAAACAGAATACTCAGATACCCGACTTCTTTAAGAAGTCGGGTATCTAAAAGCCCTGATAACAGACATTTAAAGGCTGAGCCTTCTACTTCTGGTGCGACACCTCAATCACTGTGTGGACGTTCCCCCGTGGCGAAAAATCGCCCTTGATCGTCGCTTCCAGCGGCGCGCAAGCTGCCACAAAATCGTCTAAAATTTGATTGATCGATTCTTCGTGAGAAATGTAGCGATCGCGATAACTGTTGACGTACAGTTTCAGCGCCTTTAACTCTACCACCCGCTCGTCTGGCACGTAAGTAACGTGAATTGTCGCAAAATCGGGATAGCCAGAAAACGGACACTTGCAAGTAAACTCTGGCAACGTAATGTTAATCGAGTAGCGCCGCCCGACTCGCGGATTCGGGAAAGTAATTAACTCCCCTTCCAAAATCTGGCGTTCGCCGTATTTCATTTCCTCGGTGCTTGACTTTTGCGACATAGTTTGTTCCGGTGCGTGGTTGTTCATAGCGATCGACTAAAAACTTGTAACATTAAATTAATTTTACGTTCAATATCTGTAACAAATATCTTGACGAATTGTGTTGCGATCGATCTAATTGCAAATACTCTCAGGCTAAACTAAAACAAGCTCACCCTCGCCATCTACAATTATGCAAAATACTACCTTATCTGACAATACTTCCCCTGAAAACTCAAATAGTTACTCTCCATCGGTACCAATTTCCCTCTATCGAGAAGTCACGGCAGAGCTCCAAGCTGCCCAAGCGATGGTGGACTCCCTCAAAACCCACAATCAGCAATTAGTCCAACAAAATGAACAACTGCGGCGAGAAGTAGAAACAGTAGTTCAAGTATCCCAACAGTTACAGCAAGTAGTCAACTCAGCTCAGAGCATCACCCAGACAGGGATGCCTCAAATGCCGTCAGTCAAATTCAATTTCAGCGTTCAACCTCCCCCCCCACCACCTGCAATCTCGCAGACCAACTCTGCCATACCTCAACCACCTCAGACAGTGGCTTTCCCCTTCCCACTACCGGAACCGGAGCCAACAGCCGCCTCGATGCCGCAGCCACTTCCCGAAAAATTATTTACAGAGGTGCCGGAAACTCCTTACCGTGTGAGATCTCAAATCAAAAAAACCTCAGATTTAAGTGGATTGTGGTTGGCTATCGCGATTTTTCTGATTGTGATTGCAGCTTTTGGTGCAGGTTATTTAGTAGTCCGCCCTTTATTAATGAAAAAGTAAATTCCAACAAGAATCCCACGGTTCGATCCGTGGGATTTTAAACAAAACCTAGCATAAATTGTTCAAAGTTACGCTAATTGGCCATCATCCTCTCGCGGCACTGGTTTCTACTGAACGAGGGGCATACTGCTCTTCACAAGCAGAACCTACGATTCCCACCCCTGGCTCGAAACCGCGCGTGAACTCAGTGAGTTTTACCTGTTTAGCTTCCAAAGCTGTCTGTAGCACCTTCATGGCTCGGTGAGGGTCGCCGGCTCCGCAGAAAAATAAGTCTGCGGCAAAATAACCGTGTTCAGGCCAAGTATGGATTGCTATATGAGACTCAGCCAAAGTAGCAGTAGCTGTCACTCCGTGAGGACTAAACTGGTGTACGCACAAATCGATGAGAGTAGCTCCTCCGGCTTCGATCGCATCGAGAATAGCGCGGCGGATACGTTCAGGATCGTTGAGCAGGTCTCCAGGAGACTGCCAAGCATCAGCGACCAGATGGGTTCCCAATTGTTTCATTCTGCGGGGTTTTACCTCTATTGATTTTAAGTCTCAAACCTTTTAACGTTAGCACGATGTCAAAAATTTGGCAAGTATGTTTCACAAAGAAAAATGAAGATTAGGAGAAATACCTACCACCAAGCGCTGCCTGTATGGTGGGATCAAACTGTCTCACAGGTAGATGCCACTAATGGAATTCGTGTTGTTTCAGCGCTGCCAAGTTCTTCTCAAACAACCTTGTTTGATTAAAGCAATCTCTTGTTTCCAGTGGCTAAAAACCAAAGCTCGATCGTTCCGGCTGTGGCGGAATTGATATCAGATCGAAAGGCCAAAGATGGACGGCTATGCTCTCATGCGTAAAATTTGGCAGATCCTAGACGATCGCCCGGCGGGCAGATTCCAGCGCTCGCTCTGGCAGCCTATGCTGTAAAAGTTGACCAGCAACAGGCGATCTCCGCTGGGTGTCTGGCGTCACCTAGCTAAACCCGCCCGGTCAGCCGAGATAGTATCGTTGCCCGTTTGTGTGGGATCAATGGAAAGACAAGCGCATGATCCAGCAGTATCAACTCGTTGAACAGATTTTTGCAGGAAATAGCGAGATGGCGATGCTGATGCGATCGCACGATTGGTCGCAAACGCCGCTGGGGGCTGTCGAAACCTGGTCGCAAAGCTTAAAAACCGCGATTCGGATCATCTTAGGCTCTCGCTACCCCATGTTCGTCTGGTGGGGACAGCAGATGACCAAGTTTTATAACGATGCTTACATTCCTATGCTCGGCAAGCGACATCCGCAAGCACTAGGTCAGCCTGCATCACGGGTATGGGCTGAAATCTGGGACACGCTAGGCCCGCAAGCAGAAGCGGTTTTGAACCAGGGACAATCGACGTGGAATCAAGAATTGCTTCTGCTAATGGAGCGCAACGGGTATACAGAGGAAACCTACTTTACCTTTTCCTACAGTCCGGTGGCGAATGATGATGGCCCTGTGGGGGGTATTTTCTGCGCCTGTAGCGAGGACACTCAGCGCGTTTTGAGCGATCGCCGCTTGGCAACGCTGCGCGAATTAGCAGCAGAAACAGTCACCGCCAAGACGCAAGAAGCAGCTTGCGAGATTGCCGCCACCGTATTGACCAATAACGCCTATGACATCCCGTTTGCACTGTTTTATCTACTCGATGGCGAAAGCGAGATCGCACGACTCGCGGGTACAACAAGGTTAGCAGCCGGAACCCTTGCCTCTTGTGAGGCGATCGAGCTTACATCCGCCCAAAAGTGCCAGTGGCAATTGAAGCTTGTCATGGAGACGGGCGAAAGCAGAATCATTGAAAATTTGGAGGCGCAATTTGGACTTTTACCGGGCGGCGCGTGGTCCCAATCTCCCCATCAAGCGGTAGTTCTACCACTAGCTCGATCGGGAGAAACCTTCGGGTTCCTGATTGCTGGAGTGAGTCCGCTGAGAACGTTTGATGATGATTACAAAGGTTTTTTTGACTTGATGGCAGGGCAGGTGACAACAGCGATCGCCAACGCCCAAGCTTACCAACAAGAGCGTAAACGTGCCGAAGCATTAGCTGAGTTAGACCGTGCTAAAACCACGTTTTTTAACAATGTGTCTCACGAATTCCGCACGCCGCTGACCTTAATGCTGTCGCCGTTAGAAGAAACGATCGCCAACCTGGATGGAACAATTCCACCTCAAGAACGGGAACAATTACAGTTGGTGCAGCGTAACGGAATGCGGCTGCTCAAACTCGTCAATAGCTTGCTCGATTTCTCACGCATCGAAGCAGGTCGAGTCCAAGCATCTTATGAACCTGTAGATTTGGCAACCTATACGGCGGAACTTGCTAGCACGTTTCGATCGCTGATTGAACGGGTGGGAATGTCGCTAATTGTTGACTGTCCACCCTTGCCAGAAGCGATTTATATCGATCGCGAAATGTGGGAAAAAATCGTTCTCAATCTATTATCAAATGCCTTTAAGTTTACGCTAGCGGGAACAATTACGGTTCGATTACGGTGTGTAGAAAAATGTGTTGAATTAACGGTTTCAGATACAGGGGTCGGGATTCCGTCCGAAGAACTACCGCATTTATTTGAGCGATTTCATCGAATCAAAAACTCGGAAGGACGGAGTTTTGAAGGCTCCGGCATTGGGCTGTCGCTGGTGCAAGAACTCGTCAAACTACATGGGGGAGCGATCGATGTCAGCAGCACTTTTGGGCAGGGCAGTTGCTTTACAGTGACGATTCCTACCGGAACAGCTCATCTGCCGCCGGAGCGCATTGGCGCCAGCCGCACGTTAGCATCAACGGCGTTAGGCGCGATGCCCTATGTCGAAGAAGCTCAACGCTGGTTGCCAGAAGGCGATTTTAGATTAGAAAAATGGAGCATGGCTCCATCCACTCATGAACTCGTCAATCAACCCGCTCAATCTAAAATCCAAAATCTAAAATCTAAAATTCTCCTGGCAGATGACAACGCTGATATGCGCGATTATATTCGACGACTCCTGAGCGGTTCTTATATTGTTCAAACCGTCGCCGATGGCGTTGCTGCTTTGACTGCCATTGAGCAGAATCTACCCGATTTGGTATTAACCGATGTGATGATGCCGGGGATAAATGGGTTTGAGTTGTTGCGATCGCTGCGTTCTAATCCCGCAACCCAAGACATTCCGATCATTCTATTATCAGCCCGCGCAGGCGAAGAAGCTCGCATAGAAGGACTTGAAGCTGGAGCCGATGACTATCTAATTAAACCGTTCTCGGCGCGTGAACTACTGGCAAGGGTAGAAGCCAGTTTGAAACTGGCACGGCTGCGGCAGGAAGCAACTGTGCGAGAGCGAACCATTCTGGGGCGCGTCACCGATGCGTTTATGGCAATGGATCTCGACTTTCGCTTTACCTACGCTAATGAAGCCGCACAACGAGTGTCGCGAACTCCCCTAGAAGCAATGCTGGGCAAAACGATGTGGGAAGCATTCCCAGGCACGATCGGCAATCAGTTTGAATTCCAGTATCGCAGAGCATTGAGCGAGCAGGTTGCGGTGGACTTTGAGGAATATTATGCTCCGTTTGATTTGTGGGTTGAAGTTCACGTTTATCCTTCACCGACGGGGCTGTCTCTTTTCTTCCGGGATATCAACGAGCGCAAAAAAATTGAGCAGGAACGGGAACGGTTTCTTGCCGTCGGTTCGGATTTGCAAGTGATTACGGGAATAAACGGGTATTTCCACTGGGTCAGCCCAACCTTTGAACGAACCCTCGGCTGGACACCGGACGAAATGACATCCCGCCCCTGGACTGAGTTTGTCCACCCGGACGACCTGGGCCCATCTATTGCAGAAACCGATAGTCTGTTCTCGGGTAACGAAACCTTTACGTTTGAAAACCGTTACCGCCACAAAGACGGTTCCTATCGCTGGTTTCTCTGGAATGCCCAGCCGTACCCAGAAGAACAAGTGATTTACGGCGCTGCCGTTGATATCACCGATCGCGTGCGCGTTGAAAACGAGCGCCAACGGGCGGAAGCAGCCTTGCGTGAAAGCGAGGAGCAGAGTCGGAATATTCTGGAGAGTATTGGTGAAGCATTCTTTGCCGTGGATGAAAACTGGCGGTTCACCTACGTCAATCAATTCGCCCAAACCTTGCTCGATCGCATTCCGGGTGATTTGATTGGCAAGAATTTATGGGAAGAATACCCAGGACTGATTGGCAACGAGTTGGAGCCGATCTATATGAGCGCAATGCGCGATCGCGTGCCTGCATCAATTACGGCGTTTTATCCCGACCACGATCGTTGGTACGAACTCCGCACCTACCCTGCGGCAAAGGGAATCACCGTTTATTTCAGGAATGTCACCGATCAAATTCAAGCGGAAGCAGCCCTGCGCCAATCGGAGGAACGCTATAGAACGCTGTTTGAGTCGATCGATGAAGGCTTTTGCATCATTGAAATGCTGTTTGATGCCAATGACACGCCGATCGATTACCGCTTCTTAGAAACCAATCCGGCGTTCGAGCAACAAACGGGACTTCGACAAGCCGCTGGTAAAACGGCGCGTCAGTTAGTCCCCGATCTTGAAGACCACTGGATTAAGATTTACGCTCAAGTCGCCCTGACAGGTGAAGCTGTTCGGTGGGAGAATGGCTCTGAAGCAATGAACCGTTGGTTCGACGTTTATGCCTGCCGCACCGGGCAGCTAGAAGCGCGAAAAGTTGCCGTCGTGTTCAAAGATATTAGCGATCGCAAGCGCATCGAAGCCGAACGAGAACAACTCCTACAACGAGAACAAACCGCACGGGAAGCCGCGGAAACCGCCAACCGTATCAAAGATGAGTTTTTGGCGGTGCTATCCCATGAATTGCGATCGCCCCTCAACCCGATTCTCGGCTGGTCGAAGCTGTTGCAGCAAAACAAACTGGGCGCTGCAAAAACGGCTAGCGCCCTTGCCTCGATCGAACGCAACGCCCAACTCCAGTTACAACTGATTGATGACCTGCTCGACATCTCCCGCATTCTGAGCGGCAAACTGAGTTTGAATCGGATGTCCGTTGATTTGAATAGGGTGATCTCGGCCGCGTTGGAAACCGTTCGGCTAGCAGCCGAAGCCAAGTCGCTGGAAATTCAAACAAGCTTTTCACCCGGCATCGGAATGGTAATGGGCGATTCCGGGCGCTTGCAGCAAGTAATCTGGAATCTTTTATCCAATGCCGTGAAATTCACCCCTCAAGGCGGGCAAATTAGCGTTAGGTTAACCCAAACTGCAAGTTATGCCCAGATTCTTGTCACCGATACAGGAAAAGGCATCAATCCTGAGTTTCTGCCTTATGTGTTTGAGCATTTTCGGCAAGAGGATGGAGCCATAACTCGTAAATTTGGGGGTTTGGGACTGGGGCTGGCGATTGCACGTCAAATTGTGGAATTGCACGGCGGCAAAATTTGGGTTGAGAGTAGGGGTGAAGGAC
The DNA here is from genome assembly GCF_036701555.1 of Microcoleus sp. Pol10D4. NCBI lineage: Bacteria > Bacillati > Cyanobacteriota > Cyanophyceae > Oscillatoriales > Microcoleaceae > Microcoleus > Microcoleus sp. Pol10D4. The sequence continues at coordinate 20,426 of NZ_JAUBRA010000039.1, read as the reverse complement.
GGGGAGCCAGCTTCACCGTTGAACTTCCCCTTTTGCATACCGCGAATATGCTTGAAGAAGTTGCCGATACAACAGAAGCTCGATGGGACGATCTTCACCTGGCCTCTGTGCGCGTGTTGGTTGTGGATGATGAACAGGATTCACGCGAGTTTGTGGCATTTGTAGCGGAACAAGCCGGAGCCAAAGTGACTGCCGTTGGGTCTGCGATCGAGGCACTGCAACTGCTCTCAACCACACCCTTCGATATCCTCCTGTGCGATATCGGAATGCCAGATATGGATGGCTATATGCTAGTGCGGCAAATGAGATCTCTACCACCAGAGCTGGGCGGGCAAATTCCGGCGATCGCCCTGACTGCCTATGCTGGAGACTTTAATCAGAAACAAGCTCTTGCTGCGGGGTTTCAACATCATGTTGCAAAACCTGTCGAAGCGAATGAGTTAGTCAAAGCAATGCTGAAATTGCCTCTGAGACTGCACCGCTGAGTCCGAATTTTAATAGATTGTCGATCGCCCACAATCTATTAAAACCCGTCCCCACAACTGAATTATGACTCTTGAATCCTGAATTTTTTATTCTTAAAAGTTTTGAGTTTTGAATTAAAGATTCTTTAACTTAAAACTCAAAACTTTTTTCCCTTAATCAACTTATCAATCCCGGCTGTGAGTAGCTCCATTCGGCAAAATCGCCCCGCCCAAAGCTGCTTCATTCAAATTATCAACATTCAAGCTGGCCCCAATCAAATTAGCCTCCGACAAATTAGTTCCTGTCAAATTCGCCCCTGTCAGAGAGCTCAGCAGTAAACCCGCTCCCGACAAATTGGCGTGACTCAAATTCGCCCCCCGCAAATCCGCTTCCAGCAAGCTAGCACCTGCCAAATTTGCACCGCTCAAGTTAGCTCCCCGCAAAGAAGCTTTGTTCAAATTCGCAGCCCTCAAATCAGCATTGTGCAGAATCAAACCATTTAAATTAGCTTTACTCAAATTAGCTCCCTGCAAGTCGGCACCGCTCAAATTAGAACCATTGAGATTGGCCGATTGCAAGTCAGCGCCGCTCAAGTCAGCACCGCTCAAATTAGCAGCGCTAATAGAAGCCTCCCGCAGACTTGCTTCGCTCAAACAAGCCCCAACCAAATTGACGCCGCTGAGATTTCCGCGATTGAGATAAGCCCGGGTTAAAGTTGCTCCGCTCAGATTTGCCCCGGTCAAATCTACCTCGCTGAGAATCGCTCTCGTCAGATTTGCTCTACTTAAGTCAACCCCGCTCATAATTGCTCGGCTCAGCGTCGCCCCGCTCAAATTAGCCTCCGTTAGTTTTGAGCCGCTTAGCAAACAAGCTCCTACTAAACTCGCTCCCGTCATCACAGCTTTGCTCAAGTCAGCCTGAGACAATATTGCTCCGCTGAGATTTGCCCCGCTAAAATCTGCAGAGATCGCCACAGTTCCAGTTAAACTAGAACTCCCCAGGTTAGCTTCAATTAATTTCGCCTTAGACAAATTGGCCCCGCTCAAGTCGGCGGCGTTTAAATTAGCTCCAATCAGTTTGCTTCTAATTAACTTGGCACCTTTCAAATTAGCGTTGCTCAAATTTGTTCGACTAAGATTAGCTTCACTTAAATGAGCTGCAATGAGGTTAGCTCCTCGAAAATCTCGTTCCCCGTTTCTATGTCTAATTAAAAGTTCATCGGCACTTAAAAGTTCAGTGAAATTCATAAAAAAAATTGAGTGAGTTTCCTTAATTTCTCGATGTTCTATGTTGTGTGAAAGTTTCTACTATCGTGTTTGCCAGTCAGTTTTTAAAACTTAAACTGCCACCTTGACAATTGTCAAAACTGCTTGATTTCTACCATCACCCTGCTCACCTAGTTATAATGTACGAAAATAAACCTGGTTCTGGTATAATCTGATGAGGTTTGCTAGCGCGGAAGTTATTAAAAAAAACGCATTTCTAGCCGCCTGTAAGTCCTGTAAGTATTATTTTGCTAGTAATTAGTTGGCGGTTGATATGAGTTGTTAATAATTAGTTGTATTTGTACTAACTGTAACCACTAAATATTACCTGCTAACTCTTTACCAAAATACCGAGAAGTTGTCGATCGATCTTGTCAAGGTCGATCGAATATTTGGGGTATTGGGGGTGGCATCCGCACCGCATTCTGACCCGAAAATTTGCCAGTACAGGCGATCGAATTTATGAGTGCAATCAAGAAAGAAGATATCGGAGCTTCAACCCCTAATGCCTTCTAAATAAGTGCTTTCTACCTTCGATGAACCCGGACGGCAGCGCCAGGCCAGCTCAGCTAGTGTCACCTCCCCCCACTGTGCTCCGTGCCAGTGAAAACCAACAGGAAGGCTGTTTCCCTCGGCGTGCTGAGCGAGTCGCCGGCGAAGCAAGCAATACGCTGTGCTGAGCCTGAGATTGCGCGAAAAAATGGCTCGCGAGTCGTTCCCCTATTCCCGCGCTGCTGTGCTTGCTGTTAATGTTTTCTTGATCCATGAGCGCTTGCGGTTCTAATTTACAGAACACTCGACACCAGACGCGCTCCCGGACATAAAAGCTGTTCCTGGGCTTCTCAAATGCTTCTCTGAGGCATTCCCAGAAAAACTGTATTCATGCCGCAGGTCTTGCCAACAGCAATTGGGCTGCTACAGCCAAGCAATGACCAGCCTAAGTCTGGCGGGAAAGCGACGACAATATTATTCTAATAGTTGCCGACCACTGCATGCCGTACTCGGCGCGCGGGACTGGCTACTTCACCTGTATAAGTTGCTGAAATTAGCTACCCATAATTAAAGATAGTCGCTCTTTGACTAACTGGGCAATATCTGTCGTAATTTAGGTCATTAAATTTGATAATACTGCGGGGTTTAAAATCGAGCAGTAGTGAGTGTTACAGACTAAAAAAACGCTGCGGATTTCTGCTGTAAAATTTCAGGGAGCCGATCGATCCTCCGGCGCAAAGTCCAGCTCACGGATTGAACCCCTAATCAAAATTAAACTTTTGAGAGGTGGCGTTTTTAGGTTTCCAGAACAAAACAAAAGCCGGCTTTCAGGGAAAAAGCCGACTTTTGAGATAATTTTACCGACGAAGCATAAAACCGCTAGGTCGCCGCTGTTGGTTGCATTACTTTCCACAATCCGAGTGCGCCAGTGTGACTAGCCTGGTGAAAGTAGAAACAATGCCCAAACAAAGTCTGAATTATTAAACCCGACGGTTGCCGGTAACGCCCTGATTGGGATCGTAAATACCAGGCGTAGTATCAACCCCTGGAGTGCCAGGAGCGCCGTAATCAGCCCGAGCACTATCGACGCTGGGATAGTCGTAGGTGTTCCAATGTTGAATACCTCCGCGACTCAGGATGCTTTCGGCTTGAGCGACTTCTGTTTCGCTGCCGTCAACCAGTACCAAGTAATCTCCTCTCGCCACGCGATCGTTGTATACTCTAGCTTCCTCTTCGGGAATTCCCATACCGACTAAAGCTCCGATCAAGCCACCTGCTGCCGCACCCAAAGCTGTACCGGCGAGTGTAGTGGCGATCGCCGTAGCTGAGGCTCCTGCCAGCATAATCGGCCCGATGCCCGGAATTGCCACTAGACCCAGACCTACCAACAAGCCTGTCAAACCGCCCAAAGTGCCACCCGTGAGGGCGCCTTTTGTGGCCCCTTCATCGGCCTTGTTGTCCGTGCTGTCGTGCACGTCAATGCCTGCGATGTCCCCTTTCGAGTCAGCATCCTTAGCGATGACCGAAACCCGATTCATGTCGAAACCGGCAGTTCTCAGTTCTCCCAGCGCGTGTTCCGTCTCGCGGCGGGTTGAAAATACTCCCACGGCGCGCTTCTGGCGACCCGAAGCTCTGCGGCCGGTGTCTGCCGGCACATCGTAAATGCCCCAATCCTGAATGCCCCGCACAGTCATAATTCCTTCGGCTGTGGCAAGTTCGGCATCTGTTCCTTCTACGAATACCAAATATTCTCCGCGCGAGACGCGATCGTTATAAACCTTAGCTTTTTCTTCGGGAACTCCCAAGCCGACCAAACCGCCTACCAAACCGCCTGCTGCTGCCCCAATCGCGCCTCCGATTACAGTATCTGCCAGCAGAGTTGCGATCGCGCCCCCCGCCATCACCGGGCCAACTCCCGGAATCGCCAGGGCCCCAATGCTTCCGAGTAACCCAATCAAACCGCCCGTCACGACTCCCGCTGTCGCGCCTGCTTTGGCGCCGCCGGCCACTTGGTCGTCGGTATCCTTACCAGTACCAGTACCAGTACCAGTGCTAGCGCCCGCAATTTTGCTGCGATCGAGATTTTCGCCAACTACCGAAACTTTATTCATCGGAAACCCGGTACTTTGCAGTTCCATCAGGGCTAGTTCCGTATCTCGATAACTAGAAAATGCTCCTACAGCTCGCTTGTGTTGACCTAAAGCCATTTTTTTTCTCCTGGAAAATATACTACTTTTACACAACCACAGAATTTATGCTCTGCCATCAATCACATTTAGTCATTTTTTCCCAACAATTTTCATCGGTCGCTGGGAATAAATTCCCGCTCTATCTTCAGGTTGGTTTCCCACTAATTCTCCGGGATGGAAATCGGAAATTGGGAAGGGGAAGTTGCAGGTATTGCGCGAGTTTTGAATGGCTGAATTTAAAATTCAATTTAAACTCTTTCACTTAAAATCCCGCTCTTCCTTGATAGTCACCTAAGCCTTGCAATCTGCTCCGCAAGCAATTTTACAATGCCAAACTTTACCCTCTTCCCTCAGACTTCTCTCTTAGATAACTACATCTTTCTCCCTTCTTTCCCTCGGAATTCTTCCGGCTAATTTATTGATTACTGCTAGGCGATGCGGGTGCAGCGGGGGCGACAACAGCCGTAACATTGACATTTTTAACACCCTTAATCTCTTTAGCTAGTGGCTCAATTTTAGCTAAATCAGTTTGATTGGGAACTGTGCCACCTACGGTGACAAGCCCGTCTTTTGCCTCAACAGTTAGCTGACCTTTAGTGATGTTTACTTCTAACTTGGACCGCACTTCACTTTGCAGGTCGCTATCAGCTCTAATTGCATCGCCTCCCGTCACATTGTTGCGCTGTTCTCTGGCCCTGATATCAGAATTTGCTTGGTTTTGGCGAATCTGGCTAGTGGCGTCACCCTGAGTTTTTTGAACAGTATCGGCTGGGGGCGGGGTAGTGGTATTTCCTGTGGGAGAACTAGGAGAATCAGCGCTAGTTTTAGCCACGTCGCTGCAAGCAGCAGCTCCAAATAATAGGATGCTGCTGAGGAGAATTGGTGTTAATTTGTTCATAATAGGTTAATACCCTCCGGGTAAGCTTTCAATGAGGCTGACTTGGTTGAGCCAGATGGGAGCCAGATGGAGCAAGACAGCATCTTTACTTGTGCTTTCTGCGATTTAAAAATCCTTATCTCAAATATATAAACTTGAGGAAGTATCTACATCGCTCCACGGGTGTAAAATTTATCTATGCCGTTAGATAGAGTACAAGAAATACAATAAGGTACTAAGTCAAATTTAGCGTAATTTAGTTCTGACTAGATTCTTCCTCAAAAACGCGGTTGATGGGCATCTTTTTTGTTGCCCAAGCCAATATTTTCCTAAACACCCAGTTGCCAAGCATTAAGTTTTATTAATAAATTCGAGCGCCATTCCCAACTTATTTTTCTCTCTTCCCGGGAATCTGTGATTTATTCGCTCAACATCTCTCCGTTAAATCTGTTAAATCTCGTACACTACTCATTGCCAAACTTCCTGCTTCAAAACAAACGAAAAGAGTCGAGAAATTTTTTAGCATTTTCTGGTTCTGGGGTAGTGGCAACCAGCCCATAAACGCGGGTTTCCACCAAAAAAACTTGACCTACACCTATCGGTTCAGTGGGGGAAAGCGGCTGAAACTCAAACTCTTTTCCCGGATAGCCTCCGAGGGAAATATCCCGCACTTGCAACAATTTAGCATTCGCTCCCACGACGAATAAATCAACTGCACTATTTAAAGTTATTCTGATATTATTGATATTATTGTTACTCAGCCGAAAATCTAGGTCAAAATATTGAAGCAAATAAGTTTCTTTAGTTTTTAAGTTCGATCGATATGTATGAGCAATAATTTGATTTGAAAAAATTTCGGAATTAATTTTGGGATTTCCCGGCATATCGATCGCAAACTGGCCCATCGCTGAGCAAAATGGCTGCCACTCTGGCGTCTGAATGGCTGTCCGCAGCGGGGCTGGTTGAGATGCAGCGGGACGGGCAAACTTGACAGGCGAGACAAGTAATGTAGCAGTAACTAGAAGTAAATACAAAAATTTCATTTGGGTAAGAAATATATTTGCCTGATCGATCTGCGCTAGCCTAGAAATATATCCGCAAAGGGGGGATTTATGCTGAATATTATATTTACTCAACGGCGAGGCAACTCTCAGGGGCGATCGCCAGCTAAAACCAGTAAAACCAGTAAAACCAATATACTCGCTGCTGTAAATACTTGGCTAGCGGTGTGTCTGCTGGCTGCTGTCACAGCTTGTGCAAACAGCCCCAACAGCAAGGCACTCGAAGAATCTTTAGCCGCTGATCCGCAATTAAAACAAAATCCAGTGGTTTTCTCTTCCCCGCCACCAGCGACAGCAATTGAGACAAACTCTACCGCCAAACTTCCTCCCGATTTCCCAACAGAGATTCCACTCTATCCTAATGCTGAGTTAATCGAAGTTGGTGGGCAAACCGATCCGTCGCAAAAAAATGTGCGGCTGCGCTGGGAAAGCACAGATCCTGTTAATTCGGTTCAGAACTTTTACTCCACAGAGTTTGGGCGTCGCAACTGGGAAATAGTCAGCCGTCCCACCGCCGAGGGACAAGGTTCTTTGGTAGCAACGCGAGATAATTTACGGGTAACAGTGTCGCTTTCTCCTACTCAAAAGGTAGGGGGTTCTACAGAATTTGCGATCGACTACAGCAAAGAAAGCCCCGAAATTGCCGCCAGTCCCCAACCTAATAATTCCGAGTCTAGCGCATCTCCAACCGCTTCACCAACTCCATCTAATTCAGAGGAAACTACTTCCACACCATCCGCCTCTCCAAAATCAGCAAAAGTTAGCCAACTAGACACCCAAATTCCTCAACAGTTGCGGCAGTATGTGGCTGATTTAAGTCAGTTGGAAGTGCTAAAAGTGCGATCCTCTCCGAGGGCTTCGCTAACGACAGAAAGTGCTAATTTAGAAACTGGCAACACTTTGCCCAAACCCAACAAAGTTATCACTCGCCGCGAATACGCCCGCTGGTTAGTCGCAGCTAACAACCAGATTTATGCTAGCCGTCAAGCCAAACAAATTAGATTAGCAGTAGACTCTAGCGAACCAGCCTTTTCTGACGTACCCAAAACAGACCCGGATTTTTCAGCAATTCAAGGTTTAGCAGAAGCCGGTATAATTCCGAGTTCGCTTTCAGGAGAAACTAAAGATGTGAAATTCCGCCCGGATGCACCTTTAACTCGCGAAACAATGATTCTCTGGAAAGTGCCTTTAGATAGTCGTCAAGTTTTGCCGACAGCTAACATTGAGGGAGTGAAAGAAAAGTGGGGCTTTCAAGATGCTTCTAAGATTGATTCCCAGGCATCGCGGGCAGTTTTAGCTGATTTTAACAATGGAGATTTGGCGAATATTCGTCGCGTTTTTGGTTTTACTACTCTGTTTCAGCCGAAGAAACCAGTGACTCGCGCCGAAGCTGCTGCTAGTTTGTGGTATTTTGGCGTTCAAGATCAGGGATTGTCTGCTAAAGATGCCCTGGAAGCAAAGTCTCCACCTGCTGAGTAGAGTTGTTTGGGGTGGTTAAAAGTTTTGAACACAGCATCTACTTACCAATACCTCAAAAACCGGGTCTTTTCTCTGTAAGCAAACCCGGTTTTTGCGTCCAACACTGAAGAAATTGTACCAATTTTTGATTCATCGGCGTGCGATCGCCCGACACAAAAATTGCAGCTTGAGTTTCTAGGATTTCGGTGAATATGGCTTACCGAGAAACCGACTTTTATCTACGAAAATGCCCTGTAAAACGCTAGGCATATCCGGTGAAAAACCCCGTTTCTTTAATTCCTCTGGGGGAATTCTCGTAAAAAATTATTTTATAAATTGTACATCGGCTTTTCTGTCCCTGTGACCTACCCTAGGGAATAGACTTTTTTTTCTTTAATCTTAATTTCTGTATCCTGCCATACAACCACTGCATTTGGCGGGCAAATGTTCTCCATATTTTCACTAACACTTTGTTCAAAACTCTCAGTAGGATTCCGGATGCGTTAGCGACCTTAACGATAAATGGAAAAGACTGTTTGAGTTCTGGGAGAGCGTTTTTGAATGTACGATATTACCTTATTTACCCCGCAAGACATGGCTAAATGCAGCTTAGTCCTGCGCCACTTAGGCAGAAATACTGCTAGTATGGAAGCCAGCAGCCAGAAAATTGTTAACTATATTTACCAACATTTTTGCGACTCGCAAACAGGAGAAAATACCTGTGCCTTAGTGCGTTTGTTCAAAACTCATCCCTACGGGGAATTAGAAGACTCATTGCAACAATCCGCCCGCCGCTTGATGAAGGGCAATTCTCCCGCCGCCGACATGAAATGTTGGACTCTGCTAGCAGCCGCAGGCACACAACCGCAGTGGAATTCTCGGCACACAGCAGTAGAAAATACAGCTATTCCATTAGTTAGCACAAAATTAGTGGCTCAAATGCCGGCGATTTCGGAAATAATCAGGCAGTTCGGTTTAGACATTCCTACATTCCTCGGAATTGAGCGAGAGAGGTTCTTGCAATTAGAACCCGCAGTATTAAATATTTTTCACGTATCAGAAGCAAAAGGCAGCCCCTTTATTCCTGAGCAAAATTCCTTAATTATCCCCTACCAAGTCAAGTCTGTCTTGGGATTTGGGGGACTTCTGCCGTCAGGAAGTGTGTTTGCGGTAGTGATGTTCCTGAAAGTTAAAATTCCCCAAAGCAGGGCTGAAATGTTTAAAGATTTGGCACTTAGTGTAAAAACCGCATTATCCATGCCCGACGAACAAAGTGTTTTTGACTATTCAGAAAATCCTACAAGTTTTGTTACAAATAACTATTTTGCCGAAACCCAATTACTGGAAAATCAAGTTGCCAATTTAATTCAATTGCTGGATTTTTCCGAACAAGAAATGCTCAGACAAGCCGCTCGGTTTCAACAGACAATTGACAATTTACAGCGCGAACTGGCAGAAGTTAAAAATAAGTAACAAGCTTTGAGAGTAAGCCAAAATTCGTTTACAGGCATCCTCACTATTTCCAAAAATGCTATTTAGCGCTTAGATAAAAATCAAGGAAGTCAGCGTTTTAATCAAGGGGAAGAACAGATTTAAACTAAGGTCTGTGTTTAGCAACCCGGTTTATCCATGAAACCGAGTTGTTGCGGTGTTTGCGGATACGAATTTACGATCGCACATTTTCCCGATCGAGTTTTTCGCTATCAGCCAACTTACAAATGGCTAGCGGCGCGCCTTTCTGCGGGAAATTGGTCGCACTGGCGAGAAGGGCTAAACGCTTTGAGCGTAACTTTTGTAGCATTTGCTATTTCCTTAAGTGTTAGTTCGTTTTTGCTTCCGGCTCCCTATGGAAGCGCCAACTTAGATTATTATTTGTTAAGGAGGAGTCTATTTTGGTTGAGGCTAAGTATCATGCCAACAATATTTTTTATAGGGCCGGCTTACCCCTACAAATATGACTGTAAAATTCAACATCCGAAAAGCCTGAGTCGTAAGTTTTTGGCAGGGGAGAATTGATGGGGCTCTACACAAAAGCGCAGTTACAATAGGAAAAGAAAATAACTGCTGGGACTAACGTGCGGCGCGATGGGGATACTGAGTGAACGAAGGCTACAAATCTCCCCGATTTGAAGCCTTATATTTGTCAATAGGAATTTTTGACAGCAACAACGCGAATTCGGCGATAATCTGCACTCCAATTACCATCGCGGTACAGCGTCGGCCACAAACGCTCTTCAACGGAGTTAATTACCTGCGATCGCACATCATCAGACAACCCTGAGAAAAACTCGCCAGCAAACATTTCAATCCAATTTACCATACCCGCGCTGCCACCTTCTAGGGGAGTCGGTCGATCGAACAAAACCGCATAACCCACATCAAATCCCTGCTTTTCCAAAAGCCCAGCATACTCGCCAATACTCGGAAAATACCAAGGATTAAGCGCTTGAGGATCCTCGCACCCAATTTCTGACAAAACACTCAAAACTGCCCGGACGATCGCCCCCACGTTCCCCTTACCGCCAAACTCAGCCACAAAACGCCCTCCCGGCTTCAGCGCTTTTTCCACACAATTAATCACAGCATCTGGCTGTTTAATCCAGTGCAAAACCGCATTAGAAAACACAGCATCTAACGGCTCTTCTACTTGAAAACTCCTCGCATCTGCGACAGCGAAGTTAATGTGAGGATAGTTAACTTTTGCCGTAGAAATCATCGACAAAGATGAATCAATACCTTGCACAAAAGCACCACTTTGAGCAATCTTTTCAGTTAACTGTCCCGTACCGCAGCCCAAATCCAGAATTTGTTCACCAGCCTTCGGAGCGAGTAACTCCAAAAGCGATTCGCCGTACTGCCAAACAAAAGCATGATTTTGCTCATAAAGAGCTGTATTCCAAGAATTTTCTGACATCTCTTCTCTTCTTTCCTCTTCTCTTTTCTCTATTATTCTCTTCGCGTTCTAGCGCTAACGCGCCGCTTCGCTAACGCGCCTTCGCGGTTCGTTATTAAATTATTTGCTAGCAAGCAGATTAATTCCATCCCCATCAATACGGCAAACTCTAATCTTTTCCAAAATCCGCGCTCCCTGCTTTTGGTAAAAAGCAATTCCCGGCGCATTGCCAGTATTAACAGTCCATTCAATCCGCCCGCAATTTGTGGACTCAGCAATTTGTGCCAAATACTTTAACAGCGCTGTACCGACTCCCATACCGCGCATAGGAGCTTGCACAAATAAATCATCAAGCCAAAGGCACGGCTGCGTCAACAAACTTGAATAGGAGGAATAAAAAAGAGCAAATCCTACGGCTTTTTCGGCAACTTCCGCCAACAAAACCCGCACTAGCGGAGGCTGGCAAAACAACGTTTGCTGCAATTTCTCTGCTGTTGCTGCTAACAAATTATTAGAGCCATCAAACTCGCTTTTTTGGGAAATAAAATCCACGATTAATTCCAAATCTGCCAGCTCTGCTTCTCTAATTTTGATATCCAAATTAGCCATTGTTTAATTCTCAACTTCGCCTATTAATCACTGTATGAAATATCATCACCAATGTCCAATATATGTTTGACTAACCACTTATACTTTTAAAATATCAATCATTGGGACTTATGGAACTTCGGCATTTGCGTTATTTCATTGCAGTTGCAGAGGAACTGAATTTCACTCGCGCAGCCGAAAAACTGCATATTGCCCAACCTCCGCTGAGTCAACAAATCCAGCATTTAGAGGCAGAGTTGGGGTTTCAACTGTTTCGCCGCACCAAGCGGACGGTGCATTTAACGGCTGCGGGACAGGTTTTTTTCGAGGAGGCCGGGAAAATTCTGCAGCAAGTCGATCGAGCAATTCAACTCGGCCGACAAACCAGTCGGGGCGAACTCGGCCAACTGACGATCGGCTTTGTGAGTTCGGCAGCACACAACGTGGTTCCAGCCATTTTGCAGGCTTTTCGCACTCGGTGTCCCGCCGTCAAACTCGAACTGCACGAACTGACGACAAATGAACAGTTGCAGCGCCTGCGGTTCGGGCAAATTGATATCGGCTTCGTGCGTCCTCCGGTTGAGGAAGAGGGGATAAATTCTGAAATCGTTTTTCGAGAACCGCTGATCGTGGCACTTCCAGAAACGCATCCGGCGGCCGATCGCACGCATCTTGAATTACGCGAACTTTCCACGGAACCGTTCATTTTATTTCCCCGTTCCCAGGCTCCGGGATTGTACGATGCGATCGTCAGTCTTTGTCAGCAAGCAGGTTTTAGCCCGATCGCAGCTCAAGAAGCAATTCAAATGCAAACCATTGTGAGTCTGGTAGCCGCCGAGATGGGAGTGGCGATCGTCCCTGAGTCGATGCAAAATTTCCAGCGCCACGGGGTTGTTTACAAATCTTTGCCAGAATCAACCTGCATTGTGGCGATCGCCCTAATTTGGCGCAGCGATCCAACGGCGGCGGTGCAGCGGTTTTTGGAAGTCGCCAGACAGCAGCAGCGGATTTGAGATTTGAGAAAAGAGATTGTAAATTTTAGATTGACTGGTAATTTGACAAAGTTATCAAAACTCAAAGATTTTCTGTGCAACAACACCCGTAGAATGATTAATTGATGCTCGGAGTTCGAGCAACTACCGCCGTAAAAGTCGGCACGATGCGACCCCAACGGCTCAGAATATCCCACATAACTATTCAGTACAAGAGAGCAAGGGATGGTATTGGCAACAGAAATGGGTTCGTCCCAACCGGAATCCTCTTTCGATTTATCTGCTTATCTAGTCAAGCGAAAAGAGGCGATCGAGGTAGCTCTAGACAGTGCACTCCCGGTCATCTACCCAGAGAAAATTTACGAAGCAATGCGCTACTCGCTGCTAGCGGGGGGCAAGCGCCTGCGTCCGATCCTGTGTCTCGCTAGCTGCGAACTGGCAGGCGGCACTACATCTATGGCAATTCCGACAGCTTGCGCTTTGGAAATGATCCACACGATGTCGCTGATTCACGACGATTTGCCGGCAATGGACAATGACGACTACCGGCGTGGCAAACTGACGAACCACAAAGTCTACGGCGAGGATATCGCCATTTTGGCTGGCGATGGTTTGCTGACCTATGCTTTTGAATTTATCGCCACTAAAACTGAGAACGTACCCCCCCAACAGGTGTTGCAGACGATCGCCCATTTGGCGCGGGCATCGGGCGCTGCTGGACTTGTAGGAGGTCAGGTGGTTGATTTGGAATCGGAAGGAAAGACAGATGTTTCTTTGGAAACTTTGAATTACATTCACGCTCACAAAACAGGCGCGCTGTTAGAGGCTTGCGTAGTTTGTGGGGCTATTCTGGCTGGGGCCTCGGCTGCCGATTTGCAGCGGCTGTCTCGTTTCGCTCAAAATATTGGGTTGGCTTTCCAGATCATTGACGACATTTTGGATATTACTGCTACCCAAGAAGAACTGGGCAAAACTGCTGGCAAAGATGTTCAAGCAGGAAAAGTCACTTATCCCAGTTTGTGGGGAATTGAGGAGTCTCGGCGCCAAGCTTCGCAGCTTGTTGCTGATGCTAAGGATCAATTGGCAGTGTTTGGGAGCAAAGCTCTACCGCTGCTGGCAATCGCCGATTTTATTACCAGCCGCAGTAACTAGAAATATCAAACACTATGCAGGAAATTTGCAGCAGCGTCTTAAACAATCATGTACTGGTGGTTGCTTTGCTCGCTTGTCTGGCGGCTCAGATCATGAAGCTGCCGGTCGAGTTGGTTAAAAATCGCAAGTTTAATCTTCAGTATTTGGTAACAACGGGGGGAATGCCCAGCGCTCACTCGTCTTTTGTGGGCGCTTTGGCTGCTGAAGTCGGACAAACGATGGGATGGGAAAGTCCGGACTTTGCGATCGCTGCGATCTTTGCAATTATTGTGATGTACGACGCAGCAGGCGTCCGCCAAGCTGCAGGCAAGCAAGCTCGCATCCTCAACCAAATTATTGATGAGTTTTTTGAGGAAGATCACAACCTTAATGAGGCTCGCCTGAAAGAGTTGCTGGGACACACTCCTTTTCAAGTGCTTGTCGGTTTGGGGCTGGGAATTACTATTGCTTGGATCGCAGGGCCTGCATATTAGTTAACTGTTAACTGTTGACTGTTGACTGTTGACTGTTAACTGTTAACTAATCACTACTGACCGAATTCTGCTTGCAGCAGGTCATCATTATCATCGGCGATCGTGGCGACAATAGTAATAACCCGAGAAATTTCCCCGGCCGAGATTTCGGCGATCGTCCGAGTCGATATTACCGCAACTTGATTGTCAACAATCGCAAAATGAGATTCCAAAGTAGACAGCCAATTCATTTCTAGAAGTTTCCGCATTAATTGAGCTTCATTCTTCGCCGGCAACTGCAGAACAAAAGCCCAAACAGTCAAAGTATCATCTTCGGTGTCGCCAGTGAGTTGCACGAACACTTCAACACTGCCGTACTTAAACTTCCAAAGATGTCCGCCAGCTTCATTTTGACCGACCATCACTTTTTGGTCTACAGCCATGCTGGCGATGACAGTTTCAATTTCTTCTGCATAGGTGACGGCTGTGGCTTTTTCGACCTGCTCGGAGGCGATCGCGCTTTCCCTCGATTCGCTTTCTGCGGAAGCTGTTTGTATGTTCGGCTCGCTGGTAGTCATGATTATATTTAGATGGAAAACTATTCTAATAATCAGTTTACTTGCTAAAGCTTAAAATTATGACTTTAACCCTCTTTTGTCACTCTGGGAAATTAAAAATGAGACCAAAATTTTCAACTGTAGATAGATCAAGGATTTGAGCATTTATTTTCTAACAGAATGGCCCAAATCAAGGTTTTTGGTAAAAGTCTTATGCTATAACCATCCCAGATTATTTTATGCCGAAAGTGACAAAGGAGGGTTATGCTGACAAATAGGCTATCTGCCCGCAAACCATTAATCTCCTCAGAGAATAATTCCTAAGCTCGGTTAAGTTCCCTATTGATTTAGGTAACTCCCCTAACCTTGCGAGGCTAGTGACAAAATACCTCAAATCAATAGTCCGGACAGTTTTCAATCACTAACGGCAGAATGCGGGTTTTAGCCTACTCAGTGAGGTCAAATGCTAACGGTAGAATGAGGGTTTCAGCCTCGGCCTCAAAAACTGTCCGGAGTATTGTCAAATAATGTTTTTGTGTTGTCAGCCTCGCAAGGTTACTGCGTAAGGGTTTGAGAATGTTGTATGAGTAGCCACAAGTTTAAATTTGAGGGAAAACCTCTGAGCCTCACAAAGAGCCTCTAAACATCTTGCACTGTCTGGGGTGTATCATAGAAGTTTCCCCCGCGAGTGGGGAAACAATTGAAGGGAAACTTGAATTCTAGTGCTAACCCTTTGCCCATTACTTCTTTAGCTTCCTAATCGCTGGGGAAACTAATTGAAGGGAAACTCATAGGTTAAGGAATTACTCAACGCCTAACGGCATCAGACTCCTCACTCGCTGGGGAAAGTAATTGGATGGAAACACAATAGCTTCCAGCAGCCAAGTTTCTACAGGCAGTAGAACCGCCTCCCCACTCGCGGGGGAAACTAATTGAATCAGAAACCAGACTTTTCAACGTACCCAAAGGGACAGAAAATGGTAATTCGCCACAAATTGATGTTGATATGGGCGCCACTGGCGCTTTGCCTGGTTCCGATTTTACATGGCTGCACAATTACGGGAACCACCGGCGAGACCGCCACTATCGCTTCGCCCGGCGTTGCTTCGACTGGCTTCGCACCGAACAAGGTGCCTTCAACCGCAGAGCTAACAAAGTTGACAAAAGAGAGCCTGTTATCGTGGAACGAAGCCATCCAAGCCAAGGACTTCACACAATTTTACTCGACCATTTCTAAGGTGTGGCAACAGCAAACCACGGCGGAGAAATTGACGGCAGCCTCTAAGCCGATTACCGATGAAAACGAAAATGGTACGAATATCGAACCCTTTGTCAACGCGAGGGAACCAGTCTTCACGGCAGCACCAGCAATAGATAGTAATGGTGTGCTTGTCCTCCAAGGCTATTACCCCACCCCACCTACCCGAACAAGCTTCACCTTAAAATACTTACGCGAAGCGGATGCCTGGAAGTTGCTCGGAATTAATGTCATGTTAAACGATGAACCCCTTGCGGGAGATGCTAAGGACGCGCCCGCTGAAGATGTACCCGCTGAAGAGGCGCCCGCTGAAGAGACGCCCGCTGAAGAGGCGCCCGCTGAAGAGGCGCCTGCTAAGGACACACCTTAACTCATGAACCTCACCAGTTTAAATGAGCTTATCCCCGCCTAACCTCTAGCAGGATTTTTTCGACGGGTTCTTAAGTCTTTGTCGAAGTGAAAAAGATTTAGAAGACCGTCGGAAAATAGCCACCACCTATTTTTTAATGTCTTACTTTTTGTCTTACGTCTAGTCTTACCCTTATCTCTACTCTCTAGCTTCTGATACATTTGAGTGCTGTCGATGTGAGAAGGGTGATATTCACTCACCCTCACCCTGCAACCTGCGCTCCCCTACCTTGCACCCTGAACACAGTGACTTTTTTGTCCTAAAATCCCAATTCAAAGATTGCTTTTTAGGATTTGATGTCGGGTTAGGCTATCGGAATGTGAAGAAATTGTTTCAATCCTTAATAGGGTTTTAGGTTGTTTCCGACCAACTGGCATCACTGTATATTTCACTCCTGCATTTTGCGTAGGCACTATTCACCCTCAAGCTGGTTATAGCTAAGTTCCCAAATATTTAAAAGTTCACAAAAACAGTATAGAGGGGGTATAAATACTTACGAAAAACCACGGTTGACACAGTAAAAAAACAAACATACAATTAAAAAGTTACCACTTAAAAAAACAAACAAAATGACTTCAAAAATTTGGGTTGAAGGCTGCAAGTATTCTGCTATAGTTGGTACCATTTTTGGGTTATTGTTACCCGGATTACCTTTGTTAGCTGCGCCTTCTGCTATTGGTGAGAACTTGAGTTCCACCTCTTCGGGAAATTTGTTGATCGCACAAGCTACCAGCCTTTGCGTGGATAATGACAAAATATATGAACACTTCTCAACAGCCAGCTATGAAATATCCATTTGTCAGGATGAATACGAGGTCAACTATCTAGTATATGTAAATAAGGGAAGTCCCGATGATTCCAATGTTCTTTTAGGCGTCGTTATGGGTGACGGAACTTATAGGGCAAAAGAGGTCACTGATAAGGGAACAACATTCCTGTACTCGGTGGGAAGTTCTTTTCAAGTAAAAACCGAGGATAGTGAGATCGTTATAAGCGAAAAAACCTTCTAAAATTAAAAAATAATAATAAAAAAGCCCTCTACAGTAAAACTACTGTAAATTGCTTTTTAAATTAATATTTCTCAATCAATTCTCGGAATTACTCAACGCCTAACGGCATCAGACTCCCCACTCGCGGGGGAAACTAATTGAATCAGAAATCAGACTTTTCAACGTACCCAAAGGGACAGAAAATGATAATTCGCCACAAATTGATGTTGATATGGGCGCCACTGGCGCTTTGCCTGGTTCCGATTTTACATGGCTGCACAATTACGGCGACCACCGGCAATACCGACACTATCGCTTCGCCCGGCGTTGCTTCGACTGGCTTCGCACCGGACAAGGTGCCTTCAACGGCAGAACTAACAAAGTTGACGAAAGAGACTCTGTTAGCGTGGAACGAGGCCATTCAAGCCAAGGACTTCACAAAGTTCCACACGACCACTTCTAAGTTCTTCCAAAAGAACATAACGGTGGAGCGATTGGCGGCCAGTTTTAAGTCGATTACCGATGAAAACGAAAATTTTAATATTGAATCCATTGTCAACGAGAGGGAACCAATCTTTACGCCAGCGCCAGCAATAAATAGTGATGGTGTGCTTGTCCTCCAAGGCTATTATCCCTCCACACCTGCCCGAACAAGCTTCATCTTAAAATACATACCCGAAGCGGATGCTTGGAAGTTACTTGGGATTGATGTCAGTTTCGCTAAAGTCCCTGCGGGAGATGCTGAAGAGGCTCCCGCTGAAGAGGCGCCCGCTGAAGAGGCGCCCGCTGAAGAGGCGCCTGCTAAGGACACGCCTTAACTCATGAAGCCTACCAATTGAAATGAGCTTATCCCCGGCTAAACCTCTAGCGGGATTTTTCCGACGGGTTCTTAAGTCTTTGTCGAAGTGAAAAAGATTTAGAAGACCGTCGGAAAAATAGCCACCTGCCTATCCGGTCTAGGAAACCTAAAGCCGTGTGTCACACGCTTGACACTATTTAATGACCTTAGCGGTTCTAATCTCTGGCTCAGGACATGCCCTTATCCCTCTTTTGTCACTCTGGGAAATTAAAAATAAGACCAAAATTTTCAACTGTAGATATATCAAGGATGTGAGCATTTATTTTCTAACAGAATGGCCCAAATCAAGGTTTTTGGTAAAAGTCTTATGCTATAACCATCCCAGATTATTTTCTGCCGAAAGTGACAAAAGAGGGTTAAATAACTGGTTCCGAGGCTATGCCAGGGAACCAGTATATCTCGCTTGTTGGCGGAGGCAGACGCAAGTTTGACTTGCAGAGCGGTTTCAACCAGGTTCGCGATCGTATTTAAGCCTTGGGCTTAGTCGCCGACTTCTTCTCAATGTTATTCAAGCCGTTGAGGAACATGGGCACCAATTTCTCCATAAATGCCTGCGGGTCGCGGTTCCAGGCGCGCTGAGCTACATCGACTCTGGTCATTTGCAGGTCGGGGGCCAGCAGGCTTGCGGGCAAGCGTTCCATCAGGTATTGCGGGCGTTCCCACATCGGCATGGTGTTGGCAATATCCACTAGGCGGGTGACGCGGCGGAGTTCTGCCCCCAACATGATATCCATTCCCGATTCAAAAGCTGCTTGTTCGATCGCCACATACTTGCGCTTTGCCTGTTCCACCTTCTGGCGGTGTTCCGGGCTTTTGGCAGCTATGGAGCCGAGCCAGCGGTTGCCCCAGCGGACGTGACCAGCTTCTTCGGGAAAAATCTTTTCGATGGTTTCGCGAATTTTAACATTTTCTGCGGTTTGGGGGGCCTGTTTGAGGGCGTGGATGTGCGCTGAGAAGTATTCGCAGCCCCGCTTCTCGGTGACGTTAATCGCCGCGAGGGAAGAAATTACGAAGTCTTCGCGGTTTGTGGTGGGGTCTTGTTGTTCCCTGTCATACAACCTTTCAAATTCGTCAATGTAGGAGACTCCTGGTGGCGTTCCCACATTTTGGCCGAGGTCTACCAGCAAGTCGGTGAGCCACATGGCGTGCCGCGCTTCGTCGGAAATGTGCCGAGACAGGTCGCGCACGAGTTCGGCTGGTTCCCCGTTTAGCTGTTCGATCACCTCGGTGAGGTCTTTGCAACTGCGCTGTTCGCTGTAGCGGTAGCGGTTGAGGGTGATCAGGTGAATTTCGCGATCGCGCACTACATTAGCTAAAATTTCGCGCGCTCCCATTGCGTTGCGAAGCTTGCGGGGATAGGCAACAGTCATGCTTTTATGTTGTTTTGTAAAGATACCTATATAAGTGTAACGCAGTTTTTTCGACAACCAATTACCTCGCAAGGCAGAAAGTTATTGTTTAGCACGGAGATTCAATTTTATACAGACAGTTTTTTTACTAGCTCAACAAATGACAATAGTTTTGAGTTGCGAGTCATACCATTTTAGATTTGAGATTTGAGATTTTAGATTAAAAATGAGTGATGACTATCAGGGTTTGGAGCTTTTATACAGTTACGTTAGTTTTTTAAACTGCTATCACGCAAGGGTTGCGCGGATCACAGAAAGCAACCTCATACACTCAAAACTTTTCAGGTTCCGTCGAGTCTTTTGCCTCAACAATAGCAGACTCTTGTTGAAATTTTCGCGCCTCTTCTACTTCCAACCTAGCCAGAGTTGTCGCCACATCGGCTAACTGTAAAGCCAGATTCATCCGACAAATCGGGTTTTTTTCCCTCCAGAGGTCTTTGGCCAAGAAATGTACTCGATAGCGAAACATTTTAATTGAATTTGGCGGAGTAACTTTCACGGTCATAGTCTTTCTTCGGTAGAAGTTTGAATGCGGAGCAGCACCCGTTCTAGCTCCAAGTAAACAAATGTCAGCATGATTACTTTATCTTCATCGGTGATTGTAACACTACAGGTTGCCGATCGAGGTTCAACACCTTCGTGCCTGACAACTACAGTATATTTTCCCTGGTTCAGGTTATCAAAATTCACATCTGCCTCAAACAGGTCAACTCTCTCCTCGGCCAGCACTCGTCCTTCTTGAGTTAGTAAAGTGACAAACGCAATGCCGTCAACTGAAGTCATGGCGACGTTACTCTGATTGCGGATCATCACAAAAATATCGGACATCATTTGGTCATTGGTAATTGCTAATTGCTAATTTAGAATGAGTGCATAATCTCACAAACAAAGGAGCATAAATACGGTGAATCATTTCAAGTTTTTGCTAACTTTGACTGTTAGTGCAGCGGTTCTCGGTTCGGAAAAAAGTGGGGCGCTAGCTACTATAGTCATTTCAAATAAGTATGAGACACTAGACTGCACAATAAGCACGAATAATTTCATCAAGAGATGTGCCAGGA
>NZ_JAUBRA010000038.1:0-68423 GCF_036701555.1 Microcoleus sp. Pol10D4 | reverse complement strand
AGGAAGAAGGAAGAGGGAAGAAGGAAGAAGGAAGAGGGAAGAAGGAAGAAGGAAGAGGGAAGAAGGAAGAAGGAAGAGGGAAGAAGGAAGAAAAAGAAACTATTCCCAATGCCCAATGCCCAATGCCCAATGCCCAATTACCAATTGCTCAAATTTGCGATAACTTAGCCGAAATTTACTTGCATTTGGGAAATGCTTTAACAGAGTACGGCGGACACGAATCTGCCACCGCTTATTATCAAAAAGCTTTGCAAATTCAGCCACAAAATGCAGAGATTTACTGGCGGGTGGGAAATTCCTTAGCCCAGCAAAAGCGGTTCAGTGCAGCAATTGCAGTTTACCGCATGGCTTTGACGATTCAACCTGCTTTACCGCAGGTTTATTTTGAGTTGGCAAAACTGCTGGAAAAACAGGGGCGCTGGGAACGGGCGCTTGATTATTATCAAAAAGTTTTAGAGTTGCAATTGCACGGGTATGGAGACCAGAAAGAGTGGGAAAAACAGAGTTTTATATTGCCAGATAGCACTTCTATAAAACCTCCTCACGCTATTTATTTATCGAGTTGGGATTGGCTGGTCAATGCTAAGTTGGATGCTGACAATTATGTGGAAATATTTTGGGAATCCGCACCAGAAGCAAGTGCAGAAAATATTCCGAATTCCCAATTTGTGAGATCCAATTCCAAATTGGCAGATTCCGATTGTGCCGGTTTAACTTGCGGGCTGTGTTTGCAGCGACTTTCTAAGTGGTTCGATCCGGTGCATTTGGGTTGGGGAGTTTGCCGTTTGTCCAACTCGCAACCAATACCTGTGCAGTCGCCCAAGACTTTTGTGGCTGCAATTCCTAACGGGCGAGTTTGGATTGTGCCGCAGGAAAATTATTGGCTGATTTGCAAGGCGATCGCTGTCATTACTCCTGACAATTATTTGTTGGCTGATGTGTCGAGAGATTATCCGGGGTTTTTGCCGGGATGCGAAAAGCATGATGTGAGGAAACACAGCGTTTTTCAGTTAGAATCGTTTCCAGGTTTAAAGCAAATTGACGGCAGCGTGGCGGTGCTTTCGGGTTTGTCGGGAAATGTCTATTTTCACTGGATGGTTGATGTTTTGCCGAGGATAGAATTGCTGCGGCTCAGCGGTAGGGATTGGGCGGAGATTGATTGGTTTTTGGTGAATAGTTGTCAGCACCAATTTCAGCGGGAAAGTCTAAGAATTCTGGGCATTCCCGAAGAGAAAGTCTTGGAGAGCGATCGCTTGCCTCATATTCAAGCAACAGAGTTAATTGTACCGTCTTTTGCGGGATATTTGGGCTGGCCTTCTGGGTGGGCGATGGATTTTTTGAGGCGCGAGTTTCTCAAGGGAATTGTACCTAGTTCGAGCTATCCAAAACGCATTTATATCAGCCGCAGCAAAGCAAGATACCGACGAGTCTTGAACGAGGAATATGTGGTTGAGGTTTTGGAGAAATTTGGCTTTGTTTCTATTTTACCTGAGTCTTTGTCTTTGGCAGAGCAAATTGCTCATTTTTACCACGCTGAGGTAATAGTTGCAGCCCACGGCAGCGGCTTGACAAATACGATTTTTTGTCGCCAGGGAACTAAAGTAATTGAGTTGGTGTCGCCTCACTATATCAGCCATTATTACTGGGGAATCAGTCAATATTTGCAGTTGGAACATTACTTTTTAACGGGCGAGGCTTTTGAATGCTATCCTATTAGACAGTTGATGTATCAGAATTCGCTGACTGAGGATATTTTAGTGAACTTGAGTTCGCTGAAAAGGATGGTTGAAGTGGTGGGTTTGGGTTAGTTGGTGTCTGGAGAAAGTTTAATTATGCCCTCGATTGAGAAGATGGAAAAGGCAGCGGTTGATTTGAGTCGGCAAGCAGAAGTTTATTTAGCCGAAGGAAAGTTGAATGAGGCAGTTGCTGCTTGCGAGTCAGCGTTGAAAATTGAACCGAATTTGGCGGCAGCTTGTCAGACGCTGGGAAAGGTGATGCAGGTTCGAGGTGAAATCGAGCAAGCTAAGCATTGGTATGAAAGGGCGATCGATCGCAATCCAAATTTGCCGGAAGTTTATGCTAATCTCGGCATTTTGTATTCTCAAGAAAAACTGTGGGAAAAGGCGATCGCAAATTGTGAAAAAGCGATTTCGCTAGCGCCTAATTTTGCTGCAGCTTATCGGCAGTTGGCGAGAATTTGGACGCAGTTAGAGAAGCCAGAAGAGGCGGCAGAGTGCTGGTATCAAGCTTTTAATATCGAGCCGAATTGGGCAACTGCTGACGAGCACGTCACTCTAGGAAATAGTTTAGTTGAATTGGGGAAGTTCGATCGCGCTCTTGAATGTTATTCGCGGGCAATTGGGTTAAACCCGCAACTGGCAACAGCTTATCACAATTTGGGGGAAATGCTGGTCGGGGAGAAACGGTGGGATGAGGCGATCGCCAATTACCGACAAGCCATTGCCATCAATCCAAATTCGTTTGAATCTTACCACAGTTTGGGTAAAACTTGGGCGGAGCGAGGAGAATTAAATCGGGCGATCGCCTGTTACCGCAAAAGCCTCGAACTCAATCCCAACTACGCTCGTGCTTACCTTGGTTTGGGCAATGTTTTGGTGCAGAAGCGCGAGTTGGATGAAGCTATTAAATGTTACCGTCAGGCTCTTGAAATTAATGATAACTCCTACTGGGCCTACAATTATTTAGGGGAAGCTTTGGCTCAAAAACAACTGTGGTCCGAAGCTATTAGTTGCTACCGCAAAGCTATTGCAATAAATCCCAATATTCCTTGGTTTTATTGTAATTTGGGAATTGCTTTAACCTGCGAACAATCCTGGGATGAAGCTGTTAGCGCTTACTTGCACGCGGTTCAGATTGAGCCGAATTTAACGGGCATCAATCAGAGGTTGGGATATGTTTTACGGAAGCGCAGCGAATCGGGTTTAGACAGCACAATCGAAACTTACTGTCAAGGTGTAGAGGTACTTGCAAGCGGGAAATTTTACCACAACTTGCTGGGAATTGAGTTAGATGGAGCAGAGTTTTATATAAATTTAGGCAATAGTTTAGCGAAACAGAAGCAGTTGGAAGGTGCGATCGTATTTTATAGCATGGCACTGCAAATTGAACCCAATGCTGCGGAAGTTGTCGCCCAACTGAATGATGTTCGGGCGAAACAACAGGAGTTATACGCACAAATTGCCACTTACCGCCACCAAATTGAAATCGATCCGAGCAATTCTAAGCCTTACAACGATTTAGGAAATATTTTACCGCAATTAGGGGAATTAGAAGAAGCAATTATTTGCCACCAAAAAGCGGCCGAATTGAGGGGTTGGGCTGAGTGTGCGGCGAAAGATTATCAATTTACCCAAGATTGGTTTACCCACAATATTCCTATTTGGAAACGGCATTTGCAGGAATTTACCGGAATTGCTGATTTTCAAGTTGTGGAAATCGGCAGTTTTCAGGGAATGTCGGCTTGCTGGCTGCTGGATAATATTTTAACTCATCCGACTGCCAAAATTACTTGTATTGATTTGTTTTTTCAACAACATTTTAAGGGCAATATTGTTAAAACGGGAGCAGCAGATCGGGTAATTGAATTAGAAGGTTACTCTCAAGATTTGTTAGTGGATTTGACTTCGGAATATTACGATGTTGCTTACGTTGACGGCTGTCACAAACCCACCAGTGCTCTGCAAGATGCAATTTTATCTTGGAGGTTGGTGAAAGTTGGGGGATTGATGATTTTTGACGATTACGAGTTTACTTTTCCCGACAGCCCGGAGCAAGATACTAAAATAGGGATAGATGTTTTTTTGGAGATGTTTGCAAGTCAGTTAGAAGTAGTACATAAAGGCTATCAACTGATTGTTAAAAAAATCGGCAATCAAAGTTTGGGCGAAGAGCAAACTCTGTTGTCTCTGGGTTGGGAAAAGTTGGGGGATATTGCAGCAAATGCGGGTTATTTGGATGAGGCGATCGCCCGCTATCAAACAGCTATTAAAATTAAGTCGGGGAACTACTTAACTTACCACAAGTTGGGTAAAACTCTACAAGAGAAAGAACTGTTTGAGGAAGCTCGGGCAGCTTACCAACGGGCGATCGCACTAAACCCTAATTTTAGTTGGGCTTACCACTTTTTGGGGGAAACTTTGCAGGCGATTGAGGAACAGGGCGACGCCGCTGCTGCTTACCGCAAAGCTATTGAGTTAAATCCCGATTTTTGTTGGACTTACAACAATTTAGGCGATGCGCTGATGGAGCTTTCTGAGTGGGAGGAAGCTGCTGTTGCTTACCGCAAATTAGTTGAACTGAATCCCGGTTTTTGTTGGTCTTACGATAGATTAGGTAAGGCTTTGGTTGCACTGGAACATTGGGAAGAAGCGGCGGTGGCTTACCGCAAAGCTATTGAATTAAATTCTGATGATTGTTGGCTGTACAATGCTTTGGGAGAAGTTCTGGAATTACAAGAAAATTGGCCCGAAGCAGCAGCGGCTTTTGGTCGTGCTATTGAGCTAGAACCTGAGCATAGTTGGCTGTACAAAAAGTTGGGTGATGCACTGCGGAATCAAGGAGAATTGGAAAGGGCGATCGCCATTTATGAAAAAGGTATCAATCTCGATCCAAAATCCTGCTGGTGTTACGAAGGATTGGGTTTGAGTTTAATTGCAAAACAGCAGTGGGAACCTGCCATCACTAATTTAGTTCAAGCCCTGCAAATTAAACCCGATTTGTTTGAAGCATACGATAATATAGGTTATGCTCTGGAACAACAAGGAGAAGTCGATGAGAGCGATCGGGCAAAATGCAGTAATCAAAATTTACCCTTAAGTATTCTCGAAAAATACTGTGGGTTTACAGAAGATTTGACCGTTGTAGCAGAATCCAATCCGCACCTCACCTGCATTGACATCCATCCTGCGAGTCAAATCAATTTATCTGATTCCAAAACAATCGACAGCAGCCGCAGATTTTGGGAACATCAAAGTCATTCCAGAAAAGCTTTTGTTGCCGTATTGCCAAACGGACGAGCTTGGGCAGATGTTGTGACTACCGCTGTGATTACTTCAGACAATAAACTTGTTGCTGATATTTCAATGGGCTGTTCTGAATTGGTAATCACTTCCGACAAATTGACTCCCGCTGAACACGTCGATGGAAATGTGGCTTTTTTATCTGCTCGCTGGGGTGGAGCCGCTTATTTTCATTGGATGTTTGATGTGATTACGCGATTTGACCTTTTGCAGCGTAGCGGATTGATAGAAACTATAGATAAGTTTGTTGTCAATGCCTCGGATTCTTCCTATCAAGCAGAAACTTTAAAGATTTTAGGAATTCCTCAAGAGAAACTTTTAGAAAGTCGCTGCAATTTACATATTACAGCAGATAAATTAATAGTTCCTTCAATATCTTATGACGGATCTGGGGCGGTTTCAAAATGGAAGTGTGAATATCTGAAACAGACATTTTCAAATGAACAACAGCCTCGCAATACAGACTATTCAGAGCGAATTTATATCAGCCGCCAAAAAGCATCTTATCGGCAAATAGTCAACGATGAAGAGGTAATTAAATATTTAGAAAAATTTGGGTTCCGCAGTGTGAAGCTGGAAACGATGTCCATAGCGGAACAAGCAGCGTGTTTGGCTGCTGCTAAAGTAGTTGTCGCACCCCACGGAGGGGGGTTGACAAATCTAGTTTTTTGCAGTCCGGGAACTAAGGTAATTGAGATTTTTTCTCCCCTTTACGTTCCGCATTGTTATTGGATGATTAGTAATTTGTGCGGTTTGGAACATTACTATTTAATTGGTGATTTGGTTGATGATGGAACTCCGACCAAACCTTTACATAAAGATATGCAGTTGGATTTGAGTTCGCTGGAGAAATTACTGGCTATGGCAGGAGTTTTGCATGGATAATGACTACCACAGTTTGGGGAATTCCCTGCAAGAAAGCGGCCGCTTTGATGAGGCTGTTGCTGCTTACAAAAAAGCTATTGAATTAAATCCCAATTTTTCTTGGTCTTATCACAGTTTGGGCGATGTTTTCCTGAAACTTGAAAAATGGGAGGAAGCTGTCGCTGCTTACAAAAAAGCTGTTGAGTTAAATCCCGATTTTTCCTGGTCTTATCACAATTTGGGCGATGCTTTGCTGAAACTTGGGCAATGGGAAGAAGCTGCTGCTGCTTACCGTTGCGAGATTGCACTCAACTCGGATTTTGCTTGGTCTTTTTGCAATTTAGGCGACGCTTTAACTAAACTAAAACAGTGGGATGAAGCTATCGCTACGTATTTAAAAGCTGTTGAAATTGACAGAGATTTGCCGGGAATTTACGAGAAGTTGGGATATGCTCTCGGACAAACAGAGTCGGATTTAAATTTAGTGTTAGAACAATCTCAATTGCAAATTACACCGGAAAATTGGGAGTTTTATTTGCAGTTAGGAGAGAATTTAGCCAAGTACGATCGCCCAAAAAGCGCAATTATTATTTACAAATTGCTATTGACAAGGATGCCGAGTTGTGCTGAAATATCAGCGAAATTAGAGGAGTTGTTGCAGCAGCAAGAAAAGTGCGACCGCGCATTAGCCTCATCTCGCGCAACTGTCGTCCAAAAACCCGATGATTGCTGGTCTTATTATAATTTAGGTGCTGTTCTGAGCCACCAAAAATATTGTGAGGAAGCGGCGGCGGCATTTTTTCAAGCAATAGAAATAAATCCCGATCTTCCTTGGTGGTTTTATTACAATTTGTGGGAAGTTTTTGTTAGGCAAAACAAGCTAGATGAAGTGGAGAACTTGTGCCGCGAAGTTGTTGCAGCTAAACCGGAGGCTTTTTGGCCTTATCTGAATTTGGGGGAAGCTTTGACGAGGCAAGGTAAAATTGCCGAGGCGATTGATTTTTATCGAACTGTCAGTTTCAAACAAAGTTTTGCATCTATTCTAAATAATAGAACAGGCAAGATGCTTGTTCTACAAAATTTGAACTTAAAACCAGTCAAAGTTCCTAACTTTATAATTATTGGTTCTCAGCGGTGCGGTACAACTTCTCTCTATACTTATTTAGCTCAACACCCGCAAATTTTGACTCCGATTAAAAAGGAGATGGATTTTTTATCGTGGCACTTTGACAGAGGGATTGATTGGTATTTGGCTCATTTTCCGCCAATGCCGGAGGGTGAGGAATTTTTGACTGGCGAAGCAAGTCCGAGCTATTTTGACTATCGGGAAGCACCGGAACGTCTCTACAGCCTGTTTCCAGAGGCTAAACTGATTGTACTTTTGCGAAATCCGGTTGATCGGGCGATTTCTCAATTCTACCGCTTGACGGGCTTAAATTGGGAAGCGCGATCGCTCGATCAAGCAATTAGCGATGAAATTGAAAGGTTGAGTCAAAATCCAGAATACATCATCGGCGAGGAACCTGGGAATTATTTAGCTCGCGGTAGGTACATAGAATTTATCAAAAACTGGCGGACTTTCTTTCCCCAAGAACAGTTGCTAATTTTGAAAAGCGAAGATTTTTATGCAGGTGCAGCGACAACTGTCAAGCAAGTTTTAGAATTCTTAGATTTGCCGGAATATCAATTATCTGAATACCAAAATGCTAATCCCGGTTCTTACCAGCCGATCAATGAATCGGTTCGCGACAGGTTGAGCGATTATTTCCGACCTTACAATCAGGAATTAGAGGAATATTTGGGGAGGCAGTTTGATTGGGAATAAAGTTGAGCTAAGATTAGAACAACTTCTAAGGAGGTAATACCAATGCTGACGTTCGAGCTAGATACGCTACTTAAGGAACAAGCACTCCAACGCCAAGATCCTGAAGATCGCTACATTACCGATAGCGCCAACTGGGAACAATACGAGACACTGCTGAATCGGATTGGAGATGCGGCAGGATATCGAGTTACTTATTTAGATGGAGTTTTGGAAATTATGTCACCTTCTCGCCGCCATGAAAGTCGCAAAACTGGCATTGGAAATCTGCTAGAAATTTACTTTGTAGAAGCTGAAATAGAATATTTTCCTTTTGGGTCTACAACTCTGCGACAAGAGGAAAAAAGTGGCGGTACGGAACCGGATGAAGCTTACTGTATTGGCACAGATAAAGAATTTCCCGATTTGGTAATTGAAGTGATTGTTACCAGTGGCAGCATCAATAAACTAGAACTGTATAGAAGGTTGAATGTGCGAGAGGTTTGGTTCTGGCGAAATGACCGATTTTCTATCTACCATTTGCGAGAAGAAATTCCGGTTGAATTCGTGTCCAACTGCGGTTATGAATTAATCACACAAAGCGAATTGCTACCGGGAATTGATATCGATATGTTGAGAGAATGTGTAAAAAATCCTCACCCGTTAGCAGCAGCAAAGGAATGGAGGCGAAATTGCCGACCTACTTAAACAGCAAGTTTTAAATCTGCTAGCTGTCGCAAAGACAATGAACTGAGCTCGCGCGCGCCACGAGATTGATTCGGACTATGATTCAAACTATCGTCGCAAAGACAATGGACTGATCTCGCGCGCGCCCAAGTCCGAGAAAAAACCCGCCTAGCCTTGACAAGTCATACTCGTTATGAGTACGCTATAATCAGGAAAGGAATTTAACCCAAGTACCTAAGAATTTAAAATCATGCTGACGAACCAAGAAGGTCAAAGAGTACCCAAAGTCACCTTTCGCACTCGCAAAGACAACGAGTGGGTGGATGTCACCACCGATGATATATTTGCAGGTAAAACCGTAGTAGTCTTCTCGCTGCCAGGAGCTTTTACGCCCACTTGTTCGTCAACGCACCTCCCCGGTTACAACGAATGTGCCAAAGTTTTCAAAGAAAATGGCGTAGATGAAATAGTTTGTATTTCCGTCAACGACACTTTTGTGATGAACGAGTGGGCAAAAGACCAAGAATCAGACAATGTGACGTTAATTCCCGACGGTAACGGTGAATTTACTGAAGGCATGGGAATGCTGGTAGACAAAACAGATTTAGGCTTTGGCAAGCGGTCTTGGCGTTATTCGATGCTGGTAAAAGATGGCGTGGTTGAAAAAATGTTTATTGAGCCTGATGAACCGGGCGACCCTTTCAAAGTGTCCGATGCCGAGACGATGCTCAACTACATCAACTCCGCAGCAGCCAAGCCGAAGGTCGTTTCGTTGTTTACAAAAATGGGCTGTCCCTTCTGCGCTAAGGCTAAGGCACTGCTGAGTAAACATGGCTTTGATTATGAAGAAATCGTCTTGGGCCGGGAGATCACAACTCGATCGCTCCGGGCTATGACTGGGGCTACAACTGTGCCGCAAGTATTTATCGACGGCAAGTTGATCGGTGGTTCCGAAGCCCTAGAGTCTTATTTGGGTGTTGCTTAGTTAAACCAAAATACTTAGCTTGCAGGTGCCCAGTGCATACCTTCGTTGTAGGGTGCGTACTGTGCGCCTTTGCCGTATTTGGCGGTATTTAGCGTGATCGAGCTTTCGCCTCAAAAGTTCGATCGGTCTATTGATCCATTCTCGTGCCACAATTACTGGGGAAGTAATATTAAAAACGCAAGAAATGGGAGTGAACGATCGTGGATTTGAGTTTAGTCGCGTCAAATATCTTAAATCCACCCATATTGGCTTTTTTCATGGGAATGCTGGCAATTTTTCTCAAATCTGATTTAGAAATTCCAGCGCCCATCCCCAAACTGTTTTCGCTGTACCTGCTGTTTGCGATCGGATTTAAAGGCGGTGTCGAACTGTCCAAAAGCGGCATTGACCAGCAAGTTGCCCTGACAATTTTGGCAGCGATGCTGATGTCAATGCTAGTACCAATTTATACTTTTTTCATACTGAGGGTCAAACTCGACTCCTACAATGCCGCAGCGATCGCAGCCACCTACGGTTCCATCAGCGCCGTCACATTTATCACCGCAACCTCATTCCTCACAGCACAGGGGATCGACTTTGACGGTTACATGGTAGCCGCGCTAGCATTAATGGAATCCCCAGCCATTATAGTCGGTCTCATTCTAGTCAGTGTATTTGGCGGGGAAGAAGGAAAACGCGAAATAGTTTGGCCAGAAGTGTTGCAAGAAGCATTCCTAAACAGTTCAGTTTTTCTACTGATTGGCAGCCTAATTATGGGCATAATGACAGGAGAACACGGTTGGGAAGTTATGAGTCCGTTTACTCAAGACTTGTTTTACGGAGTTCTGACTTTTTTCTTGCTAGACATGGGGCTGGTTGCAGCTAGCAGAATTAAAGATTTGCAAGAAGCAGGAGTTTTTCTGATCGGCTTTGCAATCCTAATTCCCATACTCAACGCAGTAATTGCTTTGCTAATAGCCAAATTAATCGGAATGCCGCAAGGAGACACTTTGCTGTTTGCCGTATTGTGCGCGAGTGCTTCTTATATAGCAGTACCAGCAGCCATGCGCCTAACTGTTCCCGAAGCGAACCCAAGTCTTTACATTTCAACTGCCTTAGCAGTGACATTTCCATTTAATATCATTGTAGGCATTCCCCTGTATCTATACGGAATCAATATGTTTTGGAGGTGAGATGATGGAGTCAGTCAAAAGAGTAGAAATCATAGCCCACTCAGTGGAGCTCGGCAAGATTTTAGACGGTTTAGACAAAGCTGGCGTACCCGGTTATTCGGTGATTCGTGATGTCGCGGGAAAAAGCACCAGGGATCACGTTTCGCGCCAGTCATCAATGACGGCGCTGGATAACATTTATGTGCTTGCTTTTTGTTCACCAGCTCAAGTTTCAGCAGTTGCAGAAAACATTAGACCAGTTCTAAATAAGTTTGGTGGGTCGTGTTTTATTTCAGATGCGGTGGAATTGCTAATTACTAGGTGCGTCGGGTAGTCATTAGTTATTGGTGATTAGACCAATTCGGAAAATTTGAGCTACATATAGATTCTACGCCATATGTTTAGGGACACGGCATTGCCGTGTCCTTGAGCGGATATGCGACTTTCATCCTAGGCTTTGGTTCCGACAATCGCCACTGGTGAGAATGCCAATCCGTTTCGCATTTTGTATAAGTTTTTTATTATTACTTTAACCTGATTTTGAAAAAGCGATTTTGAAAATAATTTCTGTCTATTATAGCACTTTTACAATTTGACTTAAATCAGCCATTAGCCATTAGTCAGCGGTTATTTCAGGATGAATTGCCCTTCCCAGCCGGGGGAGAATTCAGAATTCTTAAGAGATAGAAAAGAATCAGTTGCAAAAATCAGTGAGCGTGGTAAATTCTAAGCCACAACAGGCGATCCTCTGCGAGGGCTTCGCTAACGCCCGATCGACTAACTATATTTTCAATAGGAGTTTAAACATGGCTGCATTAAAAGTCGGCATCAACGGATTTGGTCGCATCGGACGGCTAGTCATGCGTGCCGGCATCAAAAACCCCAACATCGAATTTGTCGGCATTAACGACTTAGTTTCGCCAGAAAACCTGGCTTATCTTTTCAAATACGACTCCACCCACGGCATTTACGACGGCGAAGTTGAAAGTAAACCAGACGGGATTGTCGTTGACGGAAAATTTATCCCCTGTACAGCGATTAGAAATCCTGCCGAATTGCCCTGGGGTAAATCCGGCGCCGATTATGTTGTAGAATCTACCGGATTGTTTACAGATTTTGAAGGCGCATCAAAACACTTGACGGCGGGAGCAAAACGAGTAATACTTTCAGCACCGACAAAAGACCCGGAAAAAGTTCCAACTTTTCTAGTAGGCGTCAACCACCACAAATTTGACCCGGCAAAAGATACGGTTGTTTCTAATGCTAGCTGTACGACGAATTGTTTAGCACCAATCGCCAAAGTGATCAACGATAACTTTGGATTGGAAGAAGGTTTAATGACTACAGTTCACGCAATGACAGCTACTCAACCAACTGTAGACGGCCCTAGCCAAAAAGATTGGCGGGGAGGACGCGGTGCGGCTCAAAATATTATTCCATCTTCGACCGGTGCAGCGAAAGCTGTTACTTTAGTGTTGCCAGAATTGAAAGGAAAATTGACGGGAATGGCTTTGCGCGTGCCAACTCCCGACGTGTCTGTAGTTGACCTTACTTTCAAAACGGCGAAGGAAACTAGCTATAAAGAAATTTGCGAGGCAATGAAAAAAGCTTCAGAGGGCGAACTCAAAAACATTCTTGGATATACTGAGGATGCAGTTGTTTCGACAGATTTTAAGGGCGACGCGCGATCGAGCATTTTCGATGCAGGTGCGGGAATTGAACTGAATTCTAAGTTTTTCAAAGTCGTTTCCTGGTACGACAACGAGTGGGGTTATTCTAGCCGCGTAATTGACTTAATGCTGTCGATGGCCCAGAAAGACGGAATTTTGAATAATTAATTTTTTTGGGGGTGGCATTTTGGGCGGGTTCGCGTATCCACCCCACAAACAAATTCCTATGATGTTTTGTGGAACGGGCTGTCCGGCCCGTTCCTGATCATGTTATCTAATGTGAGTTAAACTTTTTTTATTTCCGATTCGATCGCGCTTATGTCTGAATTACCACCGCTGAATAACGAAACTATTTGGGCTATTCTCAACGAAGAAATCGACGATGCTGCTGTCAACCAATTAGTTTGGCAATATCTGGGCTACCGCTGGGATGCCGAGACTGGCAAGTGGAACAGTGCAGGTGTTGCAGCCGAGTGGCGGCAAGAGTACCCGGAACCGCCGGATTTTATCGATTCTAGGCCCGCGACGGTGAAATTGACTCGATCGACCCCTCCAGAAAAGAAGCAGTTGCTGAAGGAAAAATTGGGCTTTAAAGGCTATAAAATTGGGGAATTCGGGCCCAGACAGACTCGCAGGGCGACGATGGCTAATTGGTTGATGGGTTTTATGGAAGCTGGGGCGTAAGAGGAATATTGGATGGCTGTGCGGTTGTGGCCACCGTTAAAGTACAGAGATATGAGATTTTTTGGCAGGAAAATTCCTAAACCCCTAAAAAGGATTGGAACCTTGATTAAACTCTTCCTCTCTTTCTCTGCGTCCTCTGCGGTTAATTAACAAAAATTAAGCCTGTTGAAAGTCAAAAAACACTAAAACCCGCCAATTCCAACCTCCTCACCCCCAACCCTGACATCGGACTGTTCCGTAAAGTATCCTAGAGTCGGCACAAAGTCACTGTGAGGAAACCTTTATGAAAACAACCACCATATCTCGCTTAACCAGCATTTCCCTCGCTACCCTAATGCTAGCCGGCGTTTCAGTCAACGCGATCGCCACACCAACCACCACCCAACCCCCAACCCAACTCGCCCAAGCCACTGCCAAAAAGCGCCTCGTCGTCATGGACTTCGACTACGGCCCCACCAACAGCTATTACACTTCCTACAGGGGAGTCGGCGCCGCCAAAGGCATCAGCGAACTGCTAATCAACGAACTCGTCAACAACGGCACTTATACAGTAGTCGATCGCAGCAAACTCGAACAAGTGCTCAAACAGCAAAATCGCAGCGGCGCGATGGATGCCGGTACCGCTGCCGAAATTGGCAAAGAGTTAGGAGTTGACGCCGTGCTCATCGGCACCATTACCAAGTTTAATATCGACAAACAATCCGGCGGCGGCAGTTTCATGGGAATCGGCGCCGGTTCACAAAAAACCAAAGCTACCGTTCAAATAGATGTGCGGTTAATCGGTACAGCTTCAGGAGATATTCTTGCCACTGCCAAAGCAGTAGGAGAAGCCGATCAAAGCGATTCTAATATTTCAGTCAGAGGTATCAGCAGCAATTCTGGCAGCAGCAATGAAGACTCACTTTTGAGCGCTGCAGTTGACAAAGCCGTATCCCAAATGGTGACTAAACTGGCAGAAGTATCTAACAAATTAGGTTAGCAATTTTTTAGCTACAGCAGTCCTTGCAGGAGTCGTACAAAGATGTAGGGGTAGTGCCTTTCTTTGCCTACCCCGATCACAGGCAAAGCGGGGCAACCACGGGGGGTTTGCCCCTACAATAATTACACACACAAATGATGCGAGGATTGTTATACTTGGCCTGCCATTGTAACAGTTAATATTAGTTTTGTTTAGGAATCTGCATTTTCCTTTATACTAAACTCTATCCATTTCGCTCAACATACTTAAGCATTAGTAGTTTAATTAGCATTGGGAGTTGATCCAGCATCAACGCATTTTCCCTTTTGAGTGGGGTTTAAGGCTAGGTTAGAGACTACTTTAGAAACAGCAGCTTGTTCTTGAATCCATCCGATTTCCCCCGCTTGCAGCTTGGCGCTTTCTACTTCAACTGTTGGCTTAACTGCCGGGGAAGGCGAGGGAGTTGCCACAGCGGGAGATGGATTCAATGTCGGTTTGGAAACTGTAGAAAAATCTTTATTTGACTCTGGTTTGGGAGAGTTCGATCGCACTATTTCAGGAGTCGAACAAACTTTCAATTCCAGCCAATTGCCTTGAGGCGTAAGCTGTTTGTTTGTCACCTGCAAAACGGTGCCGGCTGGGACTGTTCCTTTGACAGTCAATTCACCGATTGCGACTCGCAAATCCAAGTGATCGCCCTCTTTTCCCAATTCCCCAGCCCCAGAACTTTTAATCTCTATAAAAGAGCCTGTTTCTAAAGATTTGACCGGAAAAGCTACAGATTCAACAGTTTTTTCTGGCTTGCTTCCAGCTTTAATTAAACCGCCTTTGCCAAAAATCGACTCCCCGGCAGTATCGATCGCGCGACCCACCGGAGGGATGAAAAAATAAGCAAATACACCCCCCAACCCTAATAAAAATAAAATTTTCAGCAGCAGCGAAAATGGGCTTTTGCTTTTTTCCGGCGGTAAAAACAGCGTTTTTCCTTGAGAATTCCCCTCGCCCAGGCTTGTGCTTTCGGTCAAATCCGTTGGCATATCCTCGCTATCGGAAATTAGTTCGATCGGCGTATCTAAAGGTGCGACAGACAGTTCTGTCAAAGTATTGCCGTCTTCCCTCAAATGTGCTTGACAGTGAATTAAAGCAACAGTGACGTTATCGTGACCGTTTCTAGTATTAGCAATCTCAATCAGTCGATCGCGCGCCTTAGCCAAATTAATGGTACCGTCGAGAATTGGCAAAATCTCCGCTTCCCAACATTCCTCAACCCGGTCTTTATCACTCAAACCGTCGGAACACAGCAGCAAAACGCAGTCTTCATCCACCGGAAAACGCTGCACAGTCGGATGCAAAGTGTTGGAGGAAGTAATCCCCAAAGCTTGAATCAGAGCTCCGGCGGCGACTTGTTCCAAAGCATCCCGGTAGAGAGAGTAGCCCAAACGCACCTCGCGGCAAGCCACATTATCATCGAGAGTAAGTTGATAGCAGCCGGTGCGGGTAATCCAGTAAGCCCGACTGTCTCCGACGTGGGCGACATAGAACTCGTGAATGTGGGCTAAAGCCATAACTAGCGTAGTTCCCATCCGCTGGCGGCCTTGGCGGTGTTCGCTGTCGTTGCGACTGGCTATTTTGTCATTAGCAAGACAAGCCGCCCGTTCCAGCTTGGAAGTCAGGCTCAACGGGTCCCAATTAGCCTGATGTAGGGGCATTTGCTGCAACTTGTCGCGCAGCACACCAATTGCTTCTTCCGAAGCGACTTCGCCGCCGTCTTGTCCACCGATACCGTCGCAGACGATCGCGCAAGCTTCCGCACCCGGGTTTCCTGCGAACAGCGTACCGCTGGGCGGATAGCAAGCATCTTCGTTGTGAGCCCGGGATCTGCCTACATCCGTGCCCGTGGCAATTTCAACGTGACGATCGTAAAATCGACCGCACTTTGCCAAAGCTTTATCCAACTGGCCCATCAGTTGTTCGCCGTGGCGCACTTGGCCGGCAACCATTTGCTGGCAAAGTTGCCTCAAAAAATTGGCAATAGTTGGGTGAGCATCTTCAAGCCACTGCTGCCACAATTTGCCCAACTGCGACAAATGAGGCGGTTTGCGATCGGGCTGCAATTCCAGAAACCGCACCAATTGCCCTTCCACCCGTAACAGTTCGGGAGTCAGCAGCGTCGAAGCCACGCCCTGAGCGATACACGGCTGCCACAACTGAGCAATTTGCCACAGCCAATTGAGCTGGCGCATCGCTGCGGCTCCTTTCCAGGAATCCGCCAATTCCGGCATTAAAGATTCCGTCACCTTCAAAATAGGCACGTTTTCCAGTAGCCAGATATCTCCCGAAAGCTTGCTCATCTTCGACGATACCAGGCCGTATACTTGAGGTACGTGCAACTGATAGGCAAACAGTCTCAGATAAGGAGTGACAACACTCGGAATCTCTTCGGGCAGTTCCGGCAAGTGTTCGGGTTGAGTATCGACAAGAAGTCGATCGCGCTTGACCAAGTAGCGACCAGCGATCAGATCGCCTGGCTTACACCCTTTGATCCCTTCACCTAAAGCCCATAAGTAGTGTTTTGCCACAGAGTTTTGCATAAGGGTTCCTGACGCCTTGGGGCAAGCGTGCTGATCTGAACTATTTTAGCGATTGAACCTCGACAGGTTGATACGTGGCGATTATTTGACACCCCCGCTTTCTCAACAGACGGAGATTCTTAAGACTTCGCAGTCCTAATATCCTGATTTTTCAGGTTTCCGGGCTCACCACGTTTCCACTGTTGTGTGCGTAGTGATATCTGACTTTCCCCCAGTCTAGGGGTAGGTTTTAATGTCTTGTACTGACACAAATAGTCTACCATTTTGTTGACTGCCGGATGAATCTTGCTATGAGCTTTTAGGGTTAGACGATCGCGCGACACCCCCGTCATGGGCTTGAAATCACGCTGTTTTCAGCATATTCCTGATAGCGGCAATTTCCGAAGAAATCGCAGCACTCAAGGGAATTCAGATTTTAGACTAACTCTAATGGTATGATGCAGCTAGGTAGAAATCACCTGAGCCGACAGGTATAAATAAATATCAATTGTCGGTTTTCTCGCCAAGGGTGTTCCTTGCCTTGTTCCCGATTTTCGCAAGTAAAGTTAAATTTAACCCTACCCAAAGACGGATACAAGCCCCCAGATTCATCTGTGGAGTCAATCTAAAATCTAAAATCTAAAATCTAAAATCTACTGACGGATGCAAGCCCCCGACAGGAGTCGGGGAGAGAAAAAAAATTAGATATTTAGTTCAAGCCCGCAGATTCATCTGTGGAATCAATCTAAAATCTAAAATCTAAAATCGACTGACCGGCCTCTGCAAGCTGTTGAGTATTTAACCATGCCCCCACATGAACCCAGCGCCTTTCCGAAGAATTTGACCGATCCGAAGCTGCCACCTGCTGTTGAAATAGACGAAATACTCACTAGCATTCAACATTCTCACAGTTTTTATTACAAAGTGATGAATCTTGAGGTTTGGGCGCTGGTGGAAACCTTGGATGGGCTGTTTCCCGGCGCTTGGGGTCAGTTTATGACCAACCGCCAATTAGCAGTTAAACAGTTTTTGGAACGCGATCGCGTTCCAAGTTCTCCGGTTGATGCTGGGGAGGCGGGGGAGAAGTCCGATCGAAGTCGCAAAAAGGAAGAAGCCGGGAGTCAGGAGTCAGGAGTCACAAACAAGCAGGAAGAAGAATAAAAGCAGATTTTCCCAATTCTTCCCATTTCCACCTTTCCTCTGTATCCAAGTCTAAATCCCCGTCATATCAAATCCGTTAGCATCGGAATAGTAAATTCGAGTTGACTGTTGACGATTGACGGTTGAGGCCGTGAACAGTCAACAGTGAACATCATTCCGGTGTAACCGGAAATGATATCAATCCCCAAAGCGAGAGACAAAACAGAACCCTCTTTTCCCCCCTACTCCCCTGATTAAGAGAAGTAGGAGGGATCGAAACTCAGCTACAAGCGACATTTATTATGGGTATCAATCTTAAGTTGACATAAATGCCGATCGCCCGATCGCCCTTACAGGTTAATTTTGGCATCAACTTGAGGCAAGCCCATGCTGTAGTTGACAGCGCGACTGTTGAGGTTGTAGCTGATTTGGCCTTTTTGTAGGAACGATCGTACCAAGTGTTCCAACTCCGAACCGATACGGCGGAGGTTGTACTCGGTCAAGTCTTCGCCCTCGTAAGCGTCTACGAGTTGGTCGAATTTGGCCTGTACCTGTTTGACAGACTCGTCATTCCAGTTAAGTTCGTTATCTGGGTCAATGTCGAGGGTCAAAAGGTCGTTGCTGGGTACGAGTTCGTTATCTTCGAGGATGGCGGTGTATATGCGAATATGGCGCGTTGTTGACTTAAGCTGCATGAGTTCTTATGTGTAAAGATTTTTTGCTGAATTAATTGTAATGGGTCACAGACCTTTGCAGGAGAGTAGGTCGCCTGTTGTGCGATCGATCGGGATATCTCACTCCCCTTTCGACTTCAAGGCAAAGACTGGGAATCGGTAGTTTTGAGACCTACTTAATTCAAGACTAAAAACGAAGGCTTTCACAAGGTATAATAATGCAGAATTGGCATAGGAGGACAAGGTGGAAGGCAAAAGATTTATTCACTCCCTGCAACTGCAAAACTTCCTTTCCTATGGAAGTGAGGGGGAAAAAATTGAACTGCAACCTCTGAATGTATTGATCGGTACTAACGCATCCGGCAAATCTAACTTAATTGAAGCGATGGGAGTGTTGAAGGCAACACCTACCGACTTAGTTGCTCCGATTCGTCAAGGAGGTGGTATCAGCGATTTTCTGTGGAAAGGTGAAAAAGGTACTCCCACAGCAAAAATTGAGGCTATTTTAGATTACCCAGAACGAACGATTCCACTGCGCTATCAGATTAGTTTTACCGCAGTCGGTCAGAGGCTTGAAGTAGTGGACGAAGCTATAGAAGATATGGCACCGCGCTATAGTTCTGAAAGCCAGCCATTTTTCTATTACCGTTATAGCGGCGAGCGGGGTCGCCCTGTTATCAATGTTATACAGGACAACGAGCAGCAACCAAGAACGCTGCGGACTCTGCGGCGAGAAGATATCATTCCCGCTCAATCTATCTTATCTCAAAGAAAAGATCCTGAACTATATCCAGAACTATCATATCTGGGAAATAAATTTGCCGACATTGGTTTATATCGTAACTGGCAGACAGGGAGAGATTCAATATCTAGAAAAGCTCAGCAAACTGACTTACCAGAACATCCGCTTTTAGAAGATGGTGGCAACTTAGGACTGGTTTTAAATAACTTACAGTATCAATTAGGAAGCAGGCAAATTATTGAAAAATTAAAGCTGTTCTACGATGCAGCCGAAGAACTGAGTATCAAGATTTATGGCGGTACTGTCCAGATATTCATCCGCGAAACAGGATTAACTCAGCCAATTCCCGCAACTCGTTTATCAGACGGTACGCTGCGTTATTTATTCTTAATAGCTTTACTCCTAGATCCAACTCCCCCGCCACTTATTTGTATTGAAGAACCGGAGATTGGCTTGCATCCCGACATTCTGCCTGCTATTGCTGAAATGTTGATCGAAGCCTCACAGCGCACACAATTAATTGTGACAACCCATTCCGATGCTTTAGTATCGGTGCTGAGTCCTGAGTCAGTGTTAATATGCGATCGGGATGATAGAGGAAGTCACCTGAACCGTCTCGATCCCGAACGACTGAAAAAATGGCTTGAGAATTACAGTTTGGGAGACCTTTGGCGGATGGGAGAAATCGGGGGCAACCGATGGTAAAAGAGATTCGCATTTACATCGAAGGCGGCGGCGAGGGCAAGAATACAAAGCAATTACTTCGAGGAGGATTTAGCATTTTTTTCAAAGAAATTGTGCAGGTTGCCCGCAGCAAGCAAATCAAGTGGAATATCACTGTTTGCGGTTCCCGGAATAATGCTTTTAGGGATTTCAAGAATGCTTTGACCGATCACCCAAATGCTTTTATCATCCTTTTAGTTGACTCAGAAGCCCCTGTAAAGCTAAAGCAGCAGCCTTGGGAGCATTTGAAGTCGAGGGATAACTGGGATTCGCCTGGGGTTGATGAGACTCATTGCTATCTCATGGTGCAAGCGATGGAAGCTTGGTTGATAGCTGATATTGATACTTTAAAAAGATTTTACGGACAGGGATTTAAACAAAATGAGATTCCTAAAAATATCAATGTAGAGACGATTGAAAAGGATTTGTTAGAACGAAGTCTGAAAGCAGCTAGCCGCGACACAAAATCGAAAGGCGAATATCAAAAGATACAGCACGCTTCCAAGCTGTTAGAAATGTTGGATGTTGACAAGGTTCGCAAGGCTTCTTCAGAGTGCGATCGTATTTTTACAACTCTCATCAAACTCATGGAGGATTGAAGCGATGAAAGTAGCCAAGGGCGCGAAGCAAGACAGGGAGAAAGGGAGGGCGGGCGATCGTCAATTTCTCGGAATCCCGAAATATTTTAGTTGTTCGGTCGTCCAATTTTTGTAATATTCAGTTTTCTCTAAAGCATCGGAAGCTGGCTTCAGCTTAGAATTTACTTGCACGGTGAAGCCCGGATACGGCATCCTCCTAGTATGAAGCCCGTCAATATTAAAATCTTCTTCGGGATGAGCGTGAAAAGCCAGCAACCCCAACTCTGAAATCTGATTATTCAGTTTGTCTATCAATTCTTTAGTTTCTGGCGCAGTAATTGCTGTTTTTTGAGGATTAATTACTACCATTATTTCAAATTCCGAATTGTAAAATTCATAAATCGATTTCATTATGGCAGAATCGCGATCGAACTCAGTCTGCGCTGAAAAATGCTCGATTTTGAATAAAATTTGATTTGCCAAGCGTGCTTTTTTAGTGAAGGGACAAATCGGTAAATCGTTGAAAACTGGATGCGGTAACTCGACAAACTCCGTCATCCATCTGAGGGTAGATGCTATTATTTCTGTGTCGGATTCATTCATCGAAAATCTATATACTTAATATTTCACACTCATCATACTCTATTTTTTGGGTTGCCCATGCCCGCCATTGGTGTCAATTTAACGCTATTTGCCTCAGTCCGGCAGGGGTTTAAACCCCTGCCTCATAGCAAAAGTCCTCTGAAGAGGACTGAAGAACTTATTAGTCCTCTTCAGAGGACTTAAGCTATTAGCCAGGGAATTCATTCCCTGGCGGACTTTCGGTTAAATTGACACCAATACATTGCCCACCTTGCTGTTTAATATGGGCGATCGAATTTATTCGTGAATTGTCCCGTCTGGCATAATTGCACCTGCGAGCTTTGCACGATCCCTATTTGCTCCAACCAAGTTGGCATCTTTCAGGTTAGCTTTTTCTAGGTTTGCTCCATAAAAATTTGCTCCGCACAGGTTTGCTGAAGTTAAGTTTGCTCTACTCAAGTTGGCAATGCTAAAGTTAACTCCAGAGAGGTTTAAGCCACTCAAGTTTTGACCGCTCAGATTAACTTTAACAAGACTCGATCCGATCAAACTTACGCCTTGAAAATTTACATCTGTCAGGTTGGCTCCATCAAGGTTTGCTCCAACTAAACTTACTCCATTCAACTTAGCCCCACTTAGAGTCGCATAAGATAGGTTAACTTTAGTTACTTTGGCTTGACTTAAATCGGCTCCTGTCAACTTTGCGCTATTTAGACTTGCCTGAGTTAGGTTGGCACTAATTAAATTGGCTGTAGTCAGGTTAGCGCTATTCAATTGTGTCTCCATCAATTTTGCTTGACTTAAATTCGCTTGAATGAGTCTTGAATAATTCAAATTTGCCTTAGTTAAGTTGGCGCCACTCAAGTTAGCTTGAATCAAATCGGCTTGTTGCAGGTTGGTCGAGTTCAAGTTTGCCCCTTGCAGATTAGCTCCAATCAAGTTGGCATTACTCAGATTGGCATTACTCAGATTGGCATTACTCAGGTTGGCTTGACTTAAACTAATGGGATGTTCCAGAGTTTTTCCGCTCAAGTCTACTCCTGCTAGGTTAATCCCTGTAAAATCCCGTTCTCCCTCCTTATACCGCCGCCAAAATTCCTCAGCAGTGATAGCAGGTTCCTGAATCTCAGAAACAGAATCATCGACATCCCCATCTACTTCCACATTATCCGCATTCACAGGATTAGCAACAGACTCTCCCGCTGCCTCTTCCCGCAATAGCTTGTCCACCCGATCGCTAAACCGCCTCACAACCTCAGCATCATCAACC
Organism: Microcoleus sp. Pol10D4; assembly: GCF_036701555.1. Classification (NCBI taxonomy): domain Bacteria; kingdom Bacillati; phylum Cyanobacteriota; class Cyanophyceae; order Oscillatoriales; family Microcoleaceae; genus Microcoleus; species Microcoleus sp. Pol10D4. The sequence goes on along the minus strand of NZ_JAUBRA010000038.1, from coordinate 46,305 downwards.
TTCTCACCAGCATTCGAGCTTTTCTCAACCGCATTCTCAACATAATACTTATCTACAAAACTTTGCAACCCAGCATTATATCCCTGTCCTACCGCCTGAAACCTCCATTCGCCATTCTTCTTATACAAGCGTCCAAATTCTAAAGCCGTTTCTTGGGAAAAAATCTGATTTAAATTGTACCGAACCAACTCGCCAAGATTCTCTGAATTGTAAAGCCTGATAAAAGCATTTGTAACTTGACTAAAACTTTGATTCTTTTCCTGTCCCTCGTGAATAGTCACAACAAACACAATTTCCTGAATAGCCGAATTGATTTTACTCAAATCCACATAAACCGTCTCATCATCTCCGTCTATTTGTCCATTCCTGTTGTCTCCTGAATGCCGCACCGCACCGTCCGGCGATGTCAAATTATTGTAAAATACAAAATACTTTTCATCAGGAATCCGACCGTCCGCCGCTAACATAAAAACAGATGCGTCAATGTCGCAGTTTTGTGCTGTCTGGCTGACTTGCCAACCCAGGGCGATCGCAATTTTACTGAAATTAGGAGTTTCTTTAGAAAGATTGAACCTTTCACCCTTAGTTAATTCGATACTCATATGCGATAATTCCCTTACCTCATAAATGGTATTAATTATCTCATCTATGTTAACCCGATCGCAAATTGGATTTTATCTCGAAGACATCGAAACCCCAATTGGCAGAACCGTCAATTTAACCCTTACCGGACTCATTCTCCTATCTTCGACCAGCTTCATCGCCGAAACTTACCCGATTTCGGAAACTGTTAGAATTAATTTGCAAACTCTCGATACAGCACTTTTAGTTGTTTTTTTGTTTGAGTATTTATTGCGACTATGGTGTTCCGAAAATCGAGTTAAATTTATTTTTAGTTTTTTTTCAATTATAGATTTGCTGGCAATATTACCATTCTTACTGGGATTTGTCAACGTTAGTTTTATCCGAATTTTTCGCTGGTTCAGAATTCTCAGACTCATCCGCTTTCTAGAACTAAAAATTTCTATTTTCCGCATCAGCAGCGAAGATGGGGTTATTTTTGCTAGGATTTTGTTTACTTTGCTGGCAATAATTTTTGTTTATTCTGGTTTGATTTATCAAGTCGAACATCCGGCAAATCCCGAAAGTTTTGGAACTTTTTTGGATGCTGTTTATTTTTCGGTTGTCACGATGACCACGGTGGGATTTGGCGATGTTACTCCGATTTCGGAATCCGGTCGTTTTCTGACTATTTTGATGATTTTGACAGGAATTGCTCTGATTCCTTGGCAATTGGGGGATTTGATTAAACACTTAGTTAAAAGTGCTAATCACGGAGAAGCTGTTTGTAAAGGTTGCGGTTGGTCTGTACACGATGCTAATGCTAGATTTTGTAAAATGTGCGGCACTCAATTGGATAATAGTTGACTGTTGACTGTTGACTGTTGACTGTTACAGCGTTTTCCGGTAGGGACACAGCATTGCCGTGTCCTGTACTTCATAAATCAGGAATAAACTGTAACTTCTTCCCTCTTCCCTTTTCCCTCTTCCTTCTTCCTTCTTCCCTCTTCCTTCTTCCTTCTTCCTTCTTCCTTCTTTAAGCTAACGGTAACAAAATTTCAAATTCAGTGCCTCTCCCTAATTCCGATCGCATTCTGAATGCACCGCCGTGTTTGCCCGTCACTATTTGATAGCTAACTGCTAAACTCGTTTCTTTGAGGGCGCGTTTTTCCGTAGAGAATGATTCTATGATTTTTTTGTACTTGCTAGGTGACATTCCTGGCCCGTTATCTGATATGCAAATCGAAACCCACCGAACATGAAGTTTGTCTAAATCCGGCGCAGGTTCGGGACAGCAGACTTGAGTTGTGATTTCAATTTTAGGCTGGCGATCGGCGTCTCTGAGTCCTCCACCTTTGAACTCTTTCGCCAATTCTTGACCGACTGCTTCATTAATTAATGTATGAATAGCATTGGTCAAGATATTCATAAATACTTGGTTTAGCTGTCCTGCATAGCATGGCACTGGTGGCAGGTAGCCGTAGTTTTTCACGACTTTGATTTCCCTGGTCAAACGACTTTTGAGCAGCAAAAGTATGCTGTCTATGTTGGCGTGCAAGTCGGTGGGTTTTGGATAAATATCGTCGATGTGGCAGAAGTTTTGTAAACTGCTTGCCAACTTGCTCAAACGTTCGGCTCCAGATTTGATGCTGGCAACAGTTCGGAGGAAATCGTTTTGCAGAAAATCATAGTCGATCTCTTCTTTGAGCCTTGCTATTTCCGGCGGGGGTTCGGTACAGTGCGCGTCGTAAGCTGAGAGCAACTCCATCAAGTTTTTGCTGTAGTCGGTGACGTAGGTTAAATTCCCCCAGATAAAGCCTACCGGATCTAAAATTTCGTGGGCTACTCCGTTGACTAAACGCCCTAAACTAGCCATTTTTTCGCTTTGAATCATTTGAGTTTGGGCTCTTTCGTAGCGGACTTGAGTTTCTATGCCACGAATTTGCCAGTACGCGATGTTTAGTGCGTTAGGGTCTAAGAGTCGGTAAGATTGGGAGTCTATTTGGACGACGATCGGTTCTGACTGCAATTCGGGCGATCGACGCAGAGCTTGTGGGGCTGCTGCCAAAATGGTTGTACTCTCTGCCACCAATAATATTTCGACGCGAGCGTAACTGTAGAGAACTTTTAGTGGCAGGTGCAAAAATAGCTCAGGCCCTTGGGGTTTGAGCAAATATTCCAGCAGTTGCCTGCGGGATATCATTCCAGCAAACTCTCCTGCTTCCATCAAGACGACTCCCGGCACTAGGGGATACTGTTCAAACATTTCGGCAACTGCCACGGCCAAGCAGCTCGATTTAACCTGAAAGTCATACAGGGGCAAATCCCAGAGGGTAGACTCTAGGGAAAGGTCTTGATGGCTGCCTTCGGAGAGTGAAGGGCCAAGGAGTTTGGAACTGAATTTATTTGCCACTGGAACTTTTAGTTGCCGAAACGCTGAGAAAGTGAATTGAGAACCTACTACTAAGCTACCCTATCATTTCATCGCAGGAGCGAACAACCGAGAATATTCTTAAGTTAATCATGTTGTGCCAACTATAGGCAGGAGAATTTCAAATTCAGTATTCTTACCTGGTTGCGATCGCAATTTGAGTTGGCCACCGTGCTTTTCAGTGACGATTTGATTGCAGATAGCTAGCCCCATACCGCTGCCTTTGCCCGCTGGTTTAGTGGTAAAAAAGGTGTCAAATATCTGCTTGTGATTTTCTGGGGCAATGCCGGGCCCGTTATCGGCAATGCAAATTGCGGCCCTCTTGCCGTGTTCGGTTTCTATAACTTTAGTGGTAATTTCGATTTGGGGCTGCCAGTTGTCCCCGCATGGGGTGTGTATTTCTCGATCGGCTGCGTACTCTGTCAGGGCGTCTAGAGCATTAACTAACAAATTCAAAAACACCTGACTCAACTGACCGGAGTAGCCACTAACTAGCGGCAGTTCGCCGTAATTTTTAACCACTTCTATGCTGTTTTTAAAGCGGTTTTTCAAAATTAACAGCGTCATCTCCACGCATTCGTGAATGTCTGTCTCGGCTGGTTTTGTCTCGTCCATGTGAGAGAAGTGGTGCAGCCCGTTAACTATTTTTAGCAATTGCGAGGCTCCCAACTCCATCCCTTCTAAGGTAATCGGCAAATCTTCTTGTAAAAAATCAAATTCAATTTCTTTTTTAAGGGCATCAATTCGGGGACAGGGTGCCGAATATTCTTCTTCATAAACCGACATTAGCTGAAGCAAGTGTTCAAAATAGGACAGCAGAAAAGTTAAATTTCCCCAAATACAGTTCAGCGGATTTCTGATTTCGTGGGCTACTTCTGCTACAATCCTCCCCAAACTCGCCATTTTTTCTGTTTGGATGAGTTTGGCTTGGGTTTGTTTGTGGAGTAACTTATTTGTTAATTCGTGAATTCTTGATTGAGCGACCATTAATTGGTGTACGTCTAACAGCTTGTAGGTCTGGGGGGCTATTTCGACTACTACGGGTTCGTAAATTAATTCTGCTGATCTGTAAAGACATTCCTGGGCGGCTTCTACTATTAATTTACTGGCGGGAAGTACGAGTTCCTCTGGCTTGGCAAACTTGTACAGCACCTCTATTGGCCGCTTGAAAAACATTTCTACTCCGTAGCGGCGGTTAACTTTTTCAAAAAATAGACGCCTGGATATTATGCCGACAAAATTACCTCCATTTGTCAAAATGACGCCGGGAAGCATGGAATTTTGTTCAAAAGCCTGGGCTACTTCTTTTGCCTGTTGAGTTAATTCAATTTGGCAGTTGGAGAGTGGCAGGTCTAGGAGAGTTGATTCTAAGGAGATGTTCCAAGTACAAAATTCAGGTATATGCAACACTGATAACTCCGAGCTAGTCTCACGCACAGCAAACATAGATGAAACCCCTGTTAAATATTGTATTAATTGACAACTTAAGTTGCTATTAATTCCTAACTGGTAATTGGTAGCGGGTAGTTGCTAATTTGCCAAATTACAACTGCACCCGATGGGAAAACCCGATCGCAGTAGCATTGTCTGCTAAAGATTTTGTTTCTAAGTCAATATTAAACGATCGAAGCTTTTGTGGAACTTACTGATCTCTGCTGTAAACTTTTTACCATGATATACCTGCGATCGGGTGTTTTCCGAAAATTTTTAATATTTATAACTAATTATTGTGATAAATTATACCATTTTTCCAGTGATAGAAGGGAATTGGAGAACCGCTCGCGGGTTATCAGTGAATATACAGGCATCCTTCGAGGGTTCGAGGGCCCGGATTAGCCATAGTCCAAGGGGCTTGCAGGCTCCAATTGTCAAGACTAGGGCCCAGGCCAAAGGAAGTTCGGCCACGGATTCACTTTCTTCGGATGTAACCGAATGTAACGGATGGAAGGGTTTAGTTATCTAAGAAAGAAGGAAGAAGCAATGTTCCGCAAGGGTTTGTGGAATTAAGAACATCCTAACCGTATTGGCGGTTGCTATACCACTCAAAAGAAATACAACTTTAGGCAACTTCCGAACCTCGATAGTCCTCAGTTTTTTGCACTCTGCAATCTCCAATCTCCAATCTCCAATCGTCTTAGGGTTCCACCTCCGGCCAGAGGCGTTCTAGCTGATACCGCCAAGCGGCGAGAGTGTTTTCGCGAGACTCTCGCCCTAGTTCCATTTCACCCATCAATCCCTCTGCGTAGAAACGGTCTAAAGTCTGAAGGGTAGTTTCCACAGACTGTCCCTGCATCTTCGCAGCTTTGATGATTTGACGGATGCGGCTTTCTATCAAACCGCCGAAAAAGTCGGACAAACCTTGCTCTTGCAAAGCCAGCAGTCTGGCGACGGCGGCTGAGAAATCGGCGGCCACGAGTGTGGCACAACTGTGCTGAAATACTCCCCACAAAACGTTTTGATGTAAGGCGTAGCGAGTTTCGAGGGTGGTGTCAAAGTTAGCTTCTAGCAGTTTATCAAGAAATGGTTGAGCTTCCTGGGCCTCGGCGAGTGGCAGCAAAATCCGCAGCCAACTCCCGTCTTCTGAAAGGAGGACTAATAGGCGAAATTTGGGGGTTTCTACTTGCCAAGAAGTGGCAGCAGGCATCTCAACACTGTCACCAAATAAGTCTTTAAGGGTATTGCTAATTTCTTCGGGAGTCATAATGATTTTAGATTTTAGATTTTAGATTTTAGATCAGTCACCAGTCATTAGTCAGCAGTGCGAGCTCAAATCTCAAATTGGTTTATGGTAGCCAGCGGGGATGATAGCCGGCAAAGGGCAGTTCTTCTGGCTGTAGTTTTGCGGGAGAACCGTCTGTCGGTATTTCTACTAAGGGTAGCAGCCAGAGGCGGCTGGTGGCGATCGATTGTCCACTATCGTTGCGGGGACTGTCTGCTGCTGAGGGAGTTGCTGCTGTGACTGATTGGTCGAAAATTAATGCCAGCCCGTCGGGAGATAAACTGATTTGGGTATCTAATTGGTTGGGCAAAATCAGCAGCGGTTTGATGGTTCCTACCAAACGAGTACCCTCTTTTTTGAGGTCGATGGTGGCGATGAAAGGCTGTTCTTTGTAGCTTTCTGTTTTGAGGCGTTGGGCTAACAAACAGTAGAGACGCTGAACTTGGTTGTCTTCGTTTTTGCGGGGGTCGAAATAAACGGCCATAATGCTGCCGGGAATACGCAATATTTCTTGTTCTACACCTTGGTTATCTAAGATGAAAAGCGATCGAGTAAAGTCGCTGTTGTATTTAACATAGGCGGCGGCGGAGTTGTCGCGAGCCATGCCCAATACTTGTTCGTATTTTGGCAAAAATTCTACAGGGTCTGCTTCGGGTTTGAGGGGGACGATCGCTAATCCTTGTTTTTGAGATATTACCATCGATTTGCTGTCGGGGCGAATCATAAAATCTCCGCCTTGTTGATTTTCCAAGGGTCTGGGCGCCTGTTTCTCTTCCACAATCCAAGGACTGAAATCGCCGGGATTGCGACGGTTGACGCGCTGGACAACTATGATTTTTCCGTCTGCTGAGAGGTCGAATTTGAGGTTTTGGTAATCTTTGGAGTCTAAGATTTTGTCGATTCTACCGGCTGGGTATTTTTGTTGAGTTCCTGAGTCCGATTGAGGGTTGATGCCGGTGGTGACTGTGAATATTTCTTGATTTAGAGTGCCGCGAGTACGGGCGATCGATCGATCTGTGGCGGAGAATAAAATGCGATCGCTGTCGGGATAAGGTTTAAAATCGGTGACAACTAAATCTTTGGGAGTCAGCGGTATCGGTTTTGAGTCGCTGCTGGTGAGATTGACTAGCATTAATCTGCTTTCTGTTTCGCCTTGGACACCGATGTAAGCAAAAGCTCGATCGCGGCTGCGAAAGGAACTGCTAAACGGTTGCATGGGCGTTCCTTTATTTTGGTTTTTTTCTCCGAAATACTTGTCGGTTGCTCCGGCGAGTTTTAATGTGTAGGTAACGCCGTAGGGTGCTGGATTTTTGAGCGTGTAAGCCATGCGTCTTCCAGCCCAACTAAATTTACCGGGGAGGGGGGGTTCTAGCTTTAAGTTTTCCTCGACGGTGGAGTGGTTCATCGGCCGAAAGAAGGTGAGGATAAAGCCGGTATCTTCGGCGCCGATTTGTTTGTTTTCCCAGGTAAATTCTCGCACTCTGGGTGCTGTGCGATCGCCGCTCAGCAGCAGCAGCCCTATTAAGAAGCTCAGCAATAGCATGAGGACGATCGCCGTGCGGTCGATCGGCTGTTTAAATGGCAGAATAGCGAAGGGTGAGGGATTAATTTTTTTCTTAAAAATACTCACAAATCTTTCTCTCCTACTTTCTGCTGAAAATTAACTGCCAAATTTTCCCTCTTAAATTTTACTGTCTTGGGCGTACTCCCGACCCTCTGAAACGGTTTTTTTTGCCTGCGAAAAGGAATGCAACGACGTATGTGGGTAAAAAACTCGGTTTCTTAAAGTGTTGGTATCTCCAGGACTGAACTAAATTCACGAGCTTAACTTCGTCTAGTCTGCGGCACTTCCAACAGCCTCAACCGATTTGAGATGTGAAATTTGAGATTTTAAATTATAGGGCGCCTTAGAGCTGAAAATTTATCGAGCGACAGAGATTTTTACGGTATAGCACCCTACCCTTGTGGCTGTCGCGTCCAGGAATGTTTGAGACTTGAGATTTTTAATTTAATCTCAAATCTAAAGTCGCTAATTCTTAATAGGTTGAGGGGTCAATCTAGCACTCTACCCATCCTACCAATAATCACGACGACCTACTTAGAACCCTTTCACGAATCCTTGACGATTGGTATGTTGGAACTATTATTAACCGCTGATAGTGTATACTTCGATTCCGGTTCGGGATATAACTTAGAATATTTGCTATCGTAATGCCTGACCTCAAAATAGTTTAAGTTTGACGGGTGAGGCTTATATATTGAGAAACATTCCATAATACAAAAAGTTGCTGCACTCTCTAAAGGCCCGACATTCACTACTTGATTTTTGAAGAGGCGACCTGATTTTATCCACTCTTTCATCTGCTTTCTTGACAAACAGTAAAATCCTGAATGAGGATTGCTACACTCAGCAAATTTTACAGTTTCTATCTCTACACTAGATAGCTGATTCCACGATAGATGATCATCTATTGTCAAATCAATGTATCTCTTGGTTCCTTGATACATTTCAAAACGATGTGGGTAAAGAATAGCATTCTCATACCCGCTTTGTAGGTTAAATTTTTCTAATTTTTCTAGAATGAAAGCATCGTACAAAACTATGTCATCTTCTATAAATAAAAACCAGTCAAATTCTTCTACTCTTTCGACAAATTCTTCCTGAAGTCTAAACCCTACAAACATGGGGTCGCATTCAGGGCTTTCTTGTATATCAATGCACTTAATTTGATATTCAGGTAAGTAGGCTGTAACGTGCCTGTTCGGTAGAGTTTGGATAGTAATACTCAGGTCGCAATGAGCCAAACTCGTTAACAGTCCATCTATTGTGTGTCTGAGTCTCTCTATTTTTGCTGCGGCTTTTTCTGGATTATTAGATTCTTCAACTGATGTAATGTGTGCCACAGCGGCAAAGACTTTGGGGCGTTCTTTTTTCGGCTGTTCGTTTTCTTTGAATAAATTTATCATTCGATTTCTTTGATAAAAAAACATCATTTTAGTATACCTCGTGGCTACTCGCGATATTTCTTGTAAAATAGCAATTTGTAAGAAGATAAAGTGCATTACTTTTCTTTTTGTATTGTTTTCGGCTGACATATAGACAATCTCCTTTTTGTTTACTGAAATAGTTGATTGATGGGAACTAAATCCATCGGTGATATTTTATCGATCGGCAGACCCAAACCAAAAGCCACTCTGCACCAAAGTATAGTTGCCAGCACCGCTACAAACAGCCCTGTTAATTGAATATCCTGCCAAAAACAAGTTAGTCCTTCTTTCCACAAACCGTAGTTAGTTACTGCATAGGTAGGAAGGTCACCGAGAGCTACAGCAATCACGGCACCTAAATTACCTTTTAAGTGGTATCCCAGCGGTATACTTATACATAGATTCACAAAAGTCAGCAAATTGCCGATAGCTGGGTACTGAGACTTTCCTACGGCTAACAGACAAGAACCCATCAGATTGTGGAGGGTGGTGTGCCAGATACCTAAAGCCAAGATTGGCATCATCCAAGATGCAGCTTCATACTCTTTCCGATACAGTGTTAAAATTAACTGATCTCCGAAGCTCACAAAAATTGCTAAACCTACGGCTAATGGTATTAGAATTAGCTTGCGGTTGTTCAGTATCTTGGCACGCAACTCCTCCCGCGGCAACTCTGCCAGCATAGAAATCGAGGGAAAAATCACCCTGCCGCTAATGGCGATGATGACTTGGCGTGGCATATCGCCTAGAGTAAAAGCGATGCCGTAAATGCCCAACATTGTTAAAGTAAATATTTTACCAAGGATGAGTCGATCGGCTTGAGAACACAGAAAAAATAAAATCGTAGACAAAAATATCCATTTGCCATAAGAAAATATTTCTTTTACTGCTTCTTTATCCCAAGCAAAGCGGTTTGACTTGCCGGGAATCAAAAAATGGCTCCATACTAACTCCACTACAGCTCCAGTCCAGCCGCCTACAATGATCGCCCAGATGCTGGGATCGAAGAAAGCCCACACAATCATCACTGTAGTAGAAATTATCTGTGTACCCAACTCAAAAAGCACTACTTCCTTAACGCTCATTTTGCGTTCTAGGGTGGATACGGAAGTCGATTTAAATCCTCCTATTAGGGTATTTATACTTATGGCTGGAATCAACCACATCAGACGGGGTTCTTCATAGAATTGAGTAACGGGCCATGTTATTAGAATTAAACACAACCAGACAAACAAGCTGCGAATAACTTGCATTGTCCAAGCAGTGTTGAAAAATCGAGGATCGTCCCCGCGCTTGTTTTGAATGATACTTGGGCCCAGACCTATGTCTGTGAATAAGTTAATGCCTATGATGAAAACGTAGGCTAGACCCATTAGACCAAATAGTTCGGGCAAAAGCAGACGCGTCAGGATTAAGTTGCTCCCAAATCGGATAATTTGACTGCTTCCATAGCTGGCGATCGTCCAGGCAGCACCTTTGATAGCTAATTTTTTTTCTGATGACATATACTCAGAATTTATTTCCTAATTACGAGTGTAGTTGCTGAATTTGTTATTTGCAACTCCTAGAGGAGGATGCGGCCACTTTTATAGCTGACTTTACCGTATGTTCATCTGTATACAGAGATTGGGTCTGGACTGTCCATCTCGCAATCAAGGTAAAATTTAATCTCATACTTACTCAACATCTAATAATCATAAGGGTTTTTTGGTTCGGGAATTGGTTTGAGGGAGGATGCTTGAATGATTAATTTGCGCTTGCCTTGCAGTTCTTCTACGATCGTTTCTCCTTCTATTTCTAGCCAACTGTCTGGGGCAAAGGCGGTGCGGCTTTGACCGATCAGTAATTTTACTGGCAACCCGATCGGATAGGCGTCTGCCGCGCAGCAGGTAATGATAAAACGTCCGATCCACATATATTGTTCTGCTATGTTGGGGGGGTGAATTACAAATCCTTGAACTTTGACTTTTTGACCTCTGTATGTATCCGGTTCGGGGTTGAAATTTAACAGTCGCACCCATTCGACGAGCGATCGCTGGTCGGGTTTTGTAGTATTGCGAAATTCTTGGGGTTGCAGTCTGGTGATGGGCAGGGATTCGGTGAGGCCTCGTTCTAATGCTGTCTGGCTGGTAAATGTGCGGGGTGTTGTTAGTAAACCTATTAATGCGACGCTCAACATTAAGGTGCTGCCGATACTGGGGGGAAACAAAGTAACGTGTTCAACTTCTGTGATTCTGAGAGAGTTATTTGCTGTTGATGTCCGCGATTGCTTTGTGGTGCGATCGAGTTTTAAGAGTTCCCAAGTTTTTAAACCTCCAATAACCATTAAGCCGATTCCTCCTGCTAGAGTCAAGCCAAAGTAATTGGGGTGAATTAGAATGCTTAATTTGCCAGTGATCCAATATTTAAGAAGCAGTATTCCCCAGGCTAAGATAGCTAGGGCGTCCAGCCAGGGGCTAATTTTTTTAAGATTCATTTTTTAATAGTGATTGAGAAGGAAGAGGGAAGAAGGAAAATAAAAAAACAGCTATCTGTATATTCGTGACTTCTGTATCGGGAGCAAGGTAATTGAAAATTGCAAATCGTATGTATGATTTTTCTGTTTTAGCTAACTTATTAACCTAAATGCAAGTTAACAGCGAGGGTCATTAAAAAGGTTAACTGAGCTGCCAAGACAATTAAGTAAACTACGGCTCGACCTTTAAAAATTGACAGCATTAAACCGATACCTTTGAGGTCAATCATCGGACCGAAAACGAGAAATGCTAACAGCGAACCACTGGTAAATGTGGAAGCAAAAGACAGGGCAAAAAAGGCATCTACTGTAGAACAAATGGATACGACTGCGCCTAAGAGCAGCATGGCTAGAATCGAGGAAACGGGGCCTTGGCCGAGGTTGAGAATTAGTTCGCGGGGGGCGCCAACTTGAATGATTGCTGCGATCGCACTTCCGATTACCAACACTCCTCCCAATTCGCGCAACTCCTGTACCATAGTATCTAAAAGCAGGCGCAGACGATCTTTAGAAACAGGGTGGAACATGGAGGAACGTTGCGAGGTTTTTTCTGTTTTGCCTCCTTGTAATGGCTTCCAGTCGTCTTGTAGCAAAGATTCGATCGGCACCACCCCCCCCGGCTGACCGAGCATAAATGTTCCCGACTGCAACAGCAGCGGAGTGTTAGCTTGGACGAGTTCTTTTTCGGAAAACTCTGGTTTTGGCAGGGGAATCGCGCGGGCTACAGAGGGTTGCAGCAGAGGCCGCAAGTCTTTTTGGGCGCTGAACACCCAGCCGATAATTGTGGCTATAGACAGAGAAAATACCACCCGCAAAACTACAATTTCTGGCTGATCGCGAAATGCCGTCCAAGTAGCCCAAATTACCACGGGGTTGATGGTGGGGGCCGCAAGCAAAAAGCCGATCGCGGCTGGTGCGGGTACTCCCTGCATCAGTAACCTGCGGGCTACGGGTACGTTACCGCACTCGCACACAGGAAACAAAAAGCCGATCGAACTGCCCATCAAAGCCGCCAGCAGCGGGTTTCGCGGGATGCGCGATACGAGTTTGCGTTCGTCTACAAACCCCAGCAGCAAACCTGAAAATAAAACTCCGAGCAGCAGAAAAGGTATTGCCTCTACTAACAAGCTCAGAAACAGGGTGAAAGCATTATTTAACTGATTTGTCAGGGCGGGTTGCATCGATCACCTACTGGTAGATTGCTATTTAGCTATACGTCTTTGGTAGAACTCCTTGTAGATCATACCAAAGCATAGCACTAAGTTAAGATCCAGTTATTTTTTTGTTTTTCTTTTGCTAAAATTTGTAGACATTCTAATTTAATCAATGCTGATGCCTGCAATGATTTGCACTGGTTAAACTTCTTTTAATTTGAGTGATTTTTTATTCATATCCGCCTCGTACAGCCAATCAATAATTGACCGAAAGTAGCCAGGATACAAGCCCCCGGATTCATCTGTCCAGAAATAAAAAACCTGTATCCGATGAAACTTGCCCCCCGAATTTATCCTTGTTGTCAATTCTAAAATCTAAAATCTAAAATCTAAAATCTAAAATCTAAAATCTAAAATCGATTGACTCTGCCAACCGTCGCCGATTTGATGGAGCTTTCGGTTAACAATGGTTGATTGTAGAACAACTGCCAAGGCACATTTTGCAGATTGCGGGCGAGGCTAACTGTTTTATATAACGATGCTAAAAAATAGGTTTGTAGCGATGACTTTAGTTTTCACTACAAACCTATAGAGGACGAACTGGCAGGTGTGTCGCTGGCTGAGCGTTACGGGGGGTTGCGAGTACCGGATCGGGGAGATGGGACGAAATCGCCTCAAATGCCCTAGCTTGCAAGGTGTCCCGCCATCGCGCTTACCGAGCTAAAATTCAGGGACGCGATCGCCCCAATTTGGACTTTTAACTTGTCTTCTGACGGGGTGCATCGCGTGGGCGATCCGGCAATTCCGATTTTCTTCTATTATCAATCAATTATATTTCTCATACCAATAATTTATTAACACAAGGTTAAGAGGATAACTTAAGGTTAATGAATAGTTAAATATTTGAACCAAGCGCTAATACCGCTCAAGTCAGTATAAAATAAAGTCAGGTATAATTACCAGGGCGCCTTTATCTCGGTGATACTCAATCTTGCCTAATACTTTAAGTGGTAAAATTTTTCTTACTACAGTCAGTTTTTTGTGTAATTTAAAATGCAGTTTGCCAGGGGGATGCCGGTCAAAGCACTCAGCAACTCGCCTGCTGACCTTTGGTAGCTGAATGTCTGCTGGCAAATAGAACCCAAAAAAGCGTGCTGATAAATTTATTATGTTGAATACCTCCTGCGTAGAAAGACCCGTCCAACCCATCTCCCAGGCTGACCTAGGAGAACTTTGTTTAGACTCTACTCTCCAACAGTTGTCGCTTTACGATTTTCAGGTAGAAGCTACGGATTGGGGAATGCGAATTTCTCAGATGTTAGAAGCTAATCCGCTATTACCGGGAGTCATTGTCACCCATCAAGGTGAATTTGCCGGTATGATTTCCCGGCGGAGATTTTTAGAATTTATCAGCCGTCCTTTTGGGCGAGAACTATTTTTAAAGAGACCAGTGAGGGCTTTATACCGCTTTGCCGAAACTGAGAGTTTAATTTTTCCCAGCAATACTTTAATTGTGGATGCAGCCAGGAAGTCGCTGTTGCGATCGAAAGAACTGCTTTACGAACCGATTGTGGTTCAAGTGTCGCCTCAAACTTATACTTTGCTAGATGTACACGAACTGTTAGTAGCCCAATCCAACATTCACGAACTAGCGACAAAATTGCTGAGGCAGCAAACTCAATCTCAACTAATTCAAACCGAAAAACTAGCGAGTTTAGGGCAGATGGTAGCTGGAGTCGCCCACGAAATTAGAAATCCCGTCACCTGCATCAGCGGAAATCTCGGCTTTTTGTCTAACTACTCGAAAGACATCATGGAGTTGCTGTCTGCTTACGAACATATTGTCGGTGAAAACGAAAAAATTCACCAACTCAAAAAACACATAGAATTTGATTTTTTGCAAGAAGATTGGATGGAAATTCTTAAAAGTATGAAAGTTTCATCGCAGAGGCTGACCGAACTCGTCACCAGCCTGCACACCTTTTCTCACATGGACGAAGCCCACTTGAAGCAAGCTAATATCCATGAATGTATTGACAGTACGCTGCTAATTATGAAAAATCGTCTGAAGTACGGGTTTAAAGTAGTTAAAAACTATGGTGATTTGCCTTTGGTCAAGTGTTACTCTGGTCAGTTGAGCCAGGTATTTATGAATATCATTAGCAATGCGATCGACGCTTTGGAAGAGGTAAAATCAGAAAAAGATTTTATGCCTGCGATTACTATTGAAACCGAGGTAATAGACAGTGCTGACGGAGACTGCGTGAATTCGGAATTAATTCAAAATTATGTTATGGGCGATCGACAAAATGCCAAACAGCTATCATCCGCCAGCCAAAACAGCGACTTCTGCCCAGAAGCAGCGGAAAAAAATCAGAATAACGCTTGGATAGCGATCCGAATTGCTGATAACGGGCCGGGAATTCCGCCAGAAATTCAGCGGCGGATTTTTGAGACATTTTTCACCACTAAACCCGCCGGGAAAGGTACCGGTTTGGGGTTGGCAATTACCCATCAAATTGTTACGGAAAAGCATAAAGGCAAGTTAAATTTGCATTCTACGCCCGGTACAGGTACTGAATTTGAAATTTTGTTGCCATTAATTTGAAGCAATAACTCATGTCAAATATATTAGCATCGGAATTATTCCTATCTCTCTTCTCTTGATCTGCGTGAATCAGCGTCAATCCCTTGTCATCTGCGGTTCAGAAATTATCTTTTTTTTACCGCAGATGAGGGCAGATTAACGCAGATGAATTAGATCAATTTCGCTTGCAGCAGCGGTGATTGTTGACTAATGACTATTGACTAATGACTACTGACTCTTTTTAAGCCCTTAGCTGCACTGGCATTACCAAGAATGTAGCATTAACTCCGCCCAAAGGCTGAAAAATTACGGGGGCTAAAGCACCGTTTAATTGCAGTTGAATTTCGGGGGATTGAGCTGTTTTCAAAATGTCAATTAAGTATTTCACGTTGAAAGCAATATCTATGCTATCTCCCGAAATCTGTGCGGGCATTGACTCTTTGCCACAGCCGACATCTTTAGCATCTACAGACAAAGTAATTTCCTGATTCTCCTCGTCGATGCTGCATTTGAGAATATTGTTTTTTTGGTCTGCAAAAACGGCTATTCTTTCTACTGCTGCTAAGAACGATCGCCTTTCTAAGGTAATTTGCCGCTCAAAAGACGGCGGAATCAACTGCCGGTATGCGGGATATTGCCCTTCCAATGTACGAGTAGTCAGCCGCTGGTCGGCCCATTCAAACACTACTTGACCGTGTTCAAAATGCAGGGTTACAGGTTCAGTCCACTGCCGCATCACCAACATTCTTTCTACTTCCCGCAATGCTTTAGCGGGGACTGTTACCTCAAATTCTTCTTGGGTTTCTTCGCCTTCAGCTTTTTCATTGGCAGTTTGAACTACTGCCAATCTGTGGCCGTCTGTAGCTGCAAATTCGAGGCAATCTTGCAATACCTTTAAATGCACGCCTGCAAGTACCTGTTTTGCCTCGTCGGGGCTAGTAGCAAATAAAGTTCCTTTGAGTCCTTCTATCAAGGCTTCCGGCGGCAATTTGAGGATTGTTCCGGCTTCGATTGCAGGCAATTCTGGGAATTCTTCTGGGCCCATGCCTCTAACTTGGTAGCTGCCAGAACTGCAAGTGAGATATGCTACGGTGTCCCCCGCTTCGTCTTCTAGAGTAATCTCTCCATCTGGGAGTCTCGAAACAATATCGTTAAGCAATTTAGCGGGTATGGTAAAACTGCCGCCGCCCGTCACTTCTGCTGCGAAGCTGGTACGAATGCCTAAACTGAGATCGAAAGCTGTCAAGCTAACCCGCTGATTTTCCTCATCCGCTACTAAGAGCACGTTGGCGAGTACCGGATGTGTCGGGCGGGAGGGAACGGCCCGACTTACCAACGAGAGGTTGGCGTTGAGGTCACTTTGGGTGCAAACCAATTTCATGGTAGGAAGGTTAATTAACCGGATTTGAAACAGAAACAAATGGTATCACAGAAAGCCGGCGGGTCAGTTTTTCTGTGTGTAGGGCTTAAGCATGGGACTAGAAACCAGGTTTCTAGGCAAAATTTCGCCTGTAAAAACGAGAAATCTTGGTAGAAACCGGGTTTCTGAAGTCAGCGCGCGTCGCGAACTATGTGTGTAGGGTGTGCAGGGATCGCTAGTATTTTTTAATTTATTGAATTATTTTTGTATTGATCGCCCTGTGGAAACTGTGGAAAAAAAAAGCTAACTGCTTGCTGGGCGTCACTTATAGGTAATAAATACCTGTGGAAAACTTGTGGAAAAGCTGGTGCAGTCGATCGCCCATTTTTGTGCAAAAGCTGTTTCGGGCGATCGAGTAAAGTTTTCCACAAACGGAGGGCCCATTTTCCACAGGTTTTTCCACAGGCAAGATTGTCTATTATGGGGCATTGGGAATTGTTGACTGTTGACTGTTGACTGTTAACTGTTGACGGCGTTGAGTGATGACAACTGACAACTGAGAACTGACAACTGACAACTGAGAACCGACAACTGACAACTGACAACTGACAACTGACAACTGTCAACTGACAACTGACTTCAAATTAACTTTTGCGGCTGACAACATTAATTCGATCGCTCAACTGACGCAAAGTTTGAGCCAAATTCGGGTCAGTGTTCCGCAACTGAGCAATTTTGTCACAACTGTAAAGCACAGTCGTGTGATCTTTTCCGCCGAACACTTCGCCAACTTTCGGCAAACTCAAACCAGTATGCTGCCGAATTAAATACATCCCTATTTGACGGGCAAGACTAATTTCTCGCCTCCGGGAAATGCCTTTTAAATCTTCAACAGAAACATCAAACTCCTCAGCCACAACTGCAATTACTGCATCTGGCGTTGCCTCTACGCTTTCAGTTTGCGGATTCAAAACCGGGGCGATATTTTCCACAGTCATCGGCAAACCGGTAATTGAAAGATATGCTACCGCCCGAATCAAAGCACCTTCTAATTCCCGAACGTTGGAAGTGTAACTAGAAGCAATGTATTCAATCACATCTCGCGGCAGCCGCATATTTTCATACTCAGCTTTTTTCTGCAAAATTGCCATCCTAGTTTCCAAGTCGGGCAATTGAATGTCGGCAATTAATCCCATGGAAAATCTGGAACACAAACGCTCTTGCAGGCGGGGGATTTGCTGCGGCGGGCGATCGGAAGCTAAAACCACTTGATTTCCGGCTTCGTGCAAAGTATTAAAAGTGTGGAAAAATTCTTCTTGAGTGTATTCTTTGCCTTCAATGAATTGGATATCATCTATTAATAAAACATCCGCTGCTCGATAATGATCACGGAAAGTTTGCATACTGTCTTTGCGAATGGCGGCGATTAAATCGTTAGTAAATTTCTCAGTAGAAACGTAAAAAATTTTGGCGTTGGGGTCAATTTCCAAGCGATAATGACCGATCGCCTGCATCAAATGAGTTTTGCCCAAACCGACGCCACCGCACAAAAATAGGGGATTGAATTCTCGGCCCGGAGACTCGGCTACCGCGAGGGAGGCGGCGTGAGCCATGCGGTTGTTAGAACCGACGACAAAGCGGGAAAATAGGTATTTTGGGTTTAAATTGGCGGGTTTGGGTGGGTGAAGCGAGTGGCTTTCCGGGACATCGGCGATGGGGGAGGGCCAAATAATGGCGGAGTCGCTGCTGCCGCCTGTTTCGTTTCCCCCGGCAATTGTCAAGTAAATGTCTACGGGATAGCCGAGAATTTCTTCGACTGCATCGGCAAGAATTTCTCTGTAATATTTTTGCAACCAATTGCGAGCAAAGGGGTTGGGGGCGCTGACAATCAAACAGTTATTTTCGAGTTGTTCGGCCCTGGCAGTTTTGATCCACGTCTCAAAGCTAGGTCTGCTAAGTTGTACCTGGAGACGTTCAAGTATCTGATTCCACAGACTTTCGAGGGGAATGTCCACTGCTCACCTTTGCCGATCGGCATTCAAGATATTAATTCTACTCTAGAGAGTTTAGGTATGAAACCGCCGGAATTCCACGCGCGATACCTGTAATCAGATTGGTGTTGGGCTCGCTCCGGCGGGTCAACCTAGGTACGGAGTTGACTAATTAATTCTCGTAATCACTAATTAATTTATCAACAAACTCTCTCAAACGTTCTTGCCACTCAGGAACAGCCTTAAGTTTTTCTTTTTGCCCTTCATAGCCTTTGAATCCGATTGTTTCCTTGTCTAAAGGACGGTTCAACCGTTTCCTTGCCCCTAGTTTGTGATTTTTTTGAAAAGGCATTGACAGGCCCCAGTATACTGGTTAACTTATATATAGCACTTAGTGTACAGTCAGATAGATGAGAACGGCCTATCAGTATAAACTACGCCCTACAAAGTTACAAGCCATTGAGATCGACAGATGGTTATCTATGCTATGCGCTCAGTATAACTATTTGTTGGCAGATCGATTTAACTGGTATGAGCAAAACCGTTCTCCTGTTAATGCTTGTCCTCTGATTTGTTACCTGCCTGAACTGAGAGATGCTCCCGATTACTATTCACAGAAGAAAAAGTTACCTCAGCTCAAAAAATCTCATCCCTGGTATGCCAAGATTTATTCTCAAGTTCTCCAAGATGTAGTGAAAAGAGTCAAGGTAACTTTTGACCGTTTTCTGAAAGGTGATAGCAATGGAAAATGTAGCGGTAGACCTAGATTTAAATCACGCAGTCGTTACCGCACGTTTACCTATCCTCAGATCAAAGGCGAGTGCTTGCAAGATAACCTTATTAACTTACCGATGTTCGGGAAGGTTAAGGTTATTTTGCATCGCTCCATACCTCATGGCTTTAAGCTCAAAACTGTTTCGATAACCAAAAAAGCTGATGGATACTACGTAACTCTCAGCTTGGAAGATCTAACCGTTCCTACAATCAAACCAGATTTTGATCCAAACAAAATTACTGGCATTGATGTGGGTTTGAAGGAATTCTTAACGACATCAGAGGGTGAAACGGTTACTATTCCTCAACCTTATCGCAAAGCGCAAAAACGCCTACGGGTTATTCAAAAGCGAGTTGCACGACGTAAAAAGGGAAGTAGCCGTAGACAGAAAGCAGTTAAACAACTGGGGTGTCAACACAAGAAAGTTGCGGATAAACGTAAAGATTTTCATTTCAAAACTGCTAAGTATTTATTGAATAAATATGAGGTTATTGCAGTTGAAGACTTGAATGTTAAAGGACTTGCTCGTACAAGAGTAGCTAAATCCGTGCTGGATGCTGGGTGGTCAAGCTTCCTGTCGATACTAACAAATAAAGCCGTAAATGCTGGTTTGTTGGTAGTCCCAGTAAGTGCCCATAACACTTCACAAGATTGCTCTAATTGCGGCGAGAAAGTACCTAAAAAGGTGCATAAAAGATGGCACGAGTGCGCTCATTGCGGGTGTAGTATAGATCGCGATCAAAATGCAGCTATCAATATAAAAAACAGAGCGGTAGGGCATTTAGGCTTTAAGTAAGTGTGATAGAATAGAATTACCTAAAGCTGACAATTATGCAAACTTGCACGGTCTGCAAACAAACATTGAATCCGGATAATTTCTATAAAAACGCTAAGACGAAATCAGGATACTCTAATGTCTGCAAAAAATGTAGCCTAGCTGCGGTTAAGAAACACAACCATAGTCCAGAAGGAAAAGCTAAAGACGCTGCGAGGAGAGCGGTACTTAAACAAAAAAGAATTGAATCTGGTTTGTGTGTAAAGTGTGATCGAATAAGGCTAGATAAGTGTTTTCAGTGCGATTTTCATTGCGTCCAAGATTCTGCTAAGTGGGGTTTAGGGCGTTGCGACAATCAAACGGTTAATACTCTATTGCAACGGTTTCATGCAAACCCTACGTGTCCATATACAGGAGAATTATTGCGGTTAGGATTCAACGCTCATTTAGACCATGTTCAGCCAAGACATAGATTTCCTGAGCTTGCTTCCGACATAAACAACGTTGAATGGGTGTCAGAAAAAGCCAACCTTGCCAAGTCAGGACTGACAAAAGATGAATTTATAAATCTTTGTCAGCAAATAACAAAACTCTGCGGTGGGGCATCTCGTGGAGTCTAAACAAAGCTCAGTTAACGTCCGAAGCAATAGCTGGAGTCGCCCAGAAGCCCACATCAATGGTTACAGCTTGTGATTGATGTGGGAGTATGTCACTCCTCAGATGCTAAAGTTTAAGGGAGTCTGCCGATCACCAAAATTTTTGCGGCTCTGCAGCCCAAACCAGGTATCGGGGAGCTGTTCAGCAAATATTTAGATTTGGCAGGAAAGCCTTAAAACATGGCAATGAAGAGTTCTACTGGCAAATTTTGGAAGCAACCGGCAATTTACATATTGCTGCTGGTAACGGGAGCAGGGGCCGCCATGTTGGGCGATCGTCTGACGGTTTCTCAATTTCGTGCAAATTCTGGCGATTCTGGACAAAGGGCGCTAGAACCGAAATTGCAACTGCCTCCTAATACAAAGGATCAAGCTAGGAAAGTCTTGCCGCCGGTTCCCTTGTCGGGGGACGCGGCTAATGTGAATTTTATTGTGGCTGCGGTGGCAAAAGTTGGCCCGGCAGTGGTTCGGATCGATGCTTCGCGCCGGGTGAGACCGGGAAATAGAGGGCTGTCGCCGGAAGATTTTTTTGGCATAGAACCGAATTCGGGCGGCCGGGGCGGGATCGAACGGGGCACTGGTTCGGGTTTTGTCATCGGTGCCGACGGGGTGATTCTCACTAACGCTCACGTTGTAGAGGGAGCCGATACGGTAAATGTAACTCTCAAGGACGGCCGCAGCTTTCAAGGGCGGGTGTTGGGGGCGGATAAGGTGACGGATGTGGCTGTGGTGAAGATTGAGGCGAATAATGTGCCTGTGGTGGCGATCGGCAATTCGGATAAGCTGTTGTCTGGGGAATGGGCGATCGCCATCGGCAATCCTTTGGGTTTGGACAATTCCGTAACTGCGGGAATTATAAGCGCTACAGGGCGATCGAGCTCAGATGTGGGCGTACCCGACAAGCGGATCGGTTTTATTCAAACAGACGCTGCAATTAATCCGGGGAATTCCGGCGGCCCCCTGCTGAATGCTTCGGGCGAAGTTATTGGCATGAATACGGCGATTATTCAAGGTGCTCAAGGATTGGGCTTTGCGATTCCCATTCAGGCGGCGCAACAGGTGGCGAAGGAACTGATTACGACGGGGAAAGTCGAACACGCTTATTTGGGTATTGAAATGGCGACGCTGACTCCCGATGTTAAGCAGCAAATTAACAGCAACGCTAACAGCAGCCTGCGAGTTGCAGTCGATCGGGGTGTGGCTATTGTTAGCGTTGTTCCTAATTCTCCCGCAGCAGCAGCAGGTTTGCGGGCTGGAGATGTGATTCAAAAAATTAATAATCAGCCGATTATTCAGTCGGAAGCTGTTCAGGAGTTCGTGCAAAATGCTAAGGTTGGCGGGCTGTTGCAAATGGAAATTAACCGCAACGGGCAAATAGTTAATTTGACTGTTAAACCGGGGAGTTTGCCGGTTCAAAAAGTTCGGTAAGAAGGAAGAAGGAAGAAGGAAGAAGGAAGAAGGAAATGGTAATTTGTCAGTAGTTAACGACTAACCAATAACGACTAACCAATAACTATGGCAGAACTCTTACAAATCTCACAATTAGGAAATCCCGTATTGCGCGGCCAGTCGCAAGTTGTCGAGAATATTAAGGACGATCGCATTCAACAGTTGATTGACAGCTTAATATTTACAGTACAGCAGGCAAACGGAGTGGGGATTGCCGCCCCTCAAGCGGCTCAGTCCGATCGCCTGTTCATCGTCGCATCCCGTCCCAACCTGCGCTATCCCCAAGCACCCCACATGGAACCCACAGCGATGATTAATCCCCGGATTGTGGCTGCATCAACAGAGACAGTCAAAGACTGGGAAGGCTGTTTGAGCATTCCGGGGATTCGGGGATTAGTGCCGAGAAGTAGGGCGATCGAGATAGAATACACCAGTAGAGACGGCAAACTCCACCGACAAGAATTAACAGACTTTGTGGCCCGAATTTTTCAACACGAACACGACCATTTAGATGGAATCGTGTTTTTAGATAGAGTAGAAAATACCCACGAACTAATCACAGAGGACGAGTACCAAAAGCAAATTGTCAACTTACTATAACACTTGATATAATTGCTAGTAGTAACACCAGTGATGTTGTGAATAGGAGGGCGAATGTCTATCAATTTGGAAAAAGGCGGGAGAATCAATCTCTCTAAAGAAGCACCGGGGCTAAAAAATGCCGGGATTGGTTTGGGATGGGATACCAATGCTACAGACACCGGGGGGGACTTTGACTTAGATGCTTCCGTGTTTATGTTGGGGGCTACTGGCAAAATTCCCGGCGAAAAATACTTTGTTTTCTACAACAACAAGGAGTCGCCGGACACTTCTGTAATACATCTGGGAGATAGCAGAACCGGAGAAGGATTTGGCGATGATGAAACCGTTACAGTCGATTTAACCAAAATCGATCCGGTGGTGGAAGAAATTGTGTTTGTGGTAACTATCCACGAAGCAGAATCGAGAAGGCAAAACTTCGGTCAAGTGCGGAATGCTTTTATCAGGATTTACGACACTACTACTAACACAGAGGTAACGAAGTACGATTTGGACGAGGATTTTTCTAGGGAGACAGCGGTAGAGTTTGGCAGACTTTACAAGAAAGACGGTGAGTGGAGGTTCCAAGCTGTAGGACAAGGCTATAATTCCGGCTTGCAAAGCTTTGTAGATAAGTATGCCGCATAAAAAGGCGATCGCTCCTATCTAAATAAATCGAGGGGAAATTCGGAAGCAGGAATGTTTCCCTCGATTTTAAGCAATCAGACTCATGAGGTGACAAACCAGATGGGAATTCAATTAAAGAAGGGCGAAAGATTTAATCTTTCTAAAACATCCCCAACTTTAACAAAAGTTGCGATCGCCCTGGGGTGGGAAATAGCAACGGAACTAAGTTTATCTGACTCAAACCAGCAAAGCGGCGATATCGATGCCTCGGTTTTTGCATTAGGTTCTGATGGCAAAATTCCCGATGAAAGATACTTTGTATTTTACAATAACTCGCAGTCGCCGGACGGAGCGATCGCCCATTCGGGAGATAATCAAACTGGTCAAACTCAAGGGGATGACGAGACAATTGATGTAGACTTGGAAAAAGTAACGGCTGCTGTTGAAGAAATGGTTTTTGTGGTCACGATTCACGACGCACAAGCTAAACATCAAAATTTCAGCCAAATCAGAAATGCTTTTATCCGATTGTACGATCGAACCACCGACAGCGAATTAGCGCGGTACGATTTAACAGAGGCTTTTTCTGAAGAAACCGCGATCGAGTTTGGACGGTTGTATAAAAAGGATGCAGCTTGGAGATTTCAGGCCGTAGGACAAGGATATAAAGCAGGGTTGCAGAGTTTTGTTGACAAGTATCATTCAGAGATTAAACAGCCAGAAAAGCCAGCAAAACGTACAGTAGAATTGCCTAAATTACCAGTTATTGAAGATAGTCACAAAAGTCAGAAAGCTATAGCATTAGACAAAAAGCTTGAGGAAAAAGCGCCGCATATTTTCAATCTCGCTAAGAAAGCCGATATCTCGCTCAAGAAAGTAAATCTAACAAATCACAATGCTCAAGTAGCCCTTTGTCTCGATATTTCGGCTTCCATGTCTTCGCTGTACAGTTCAGGAAAAATTCAGCGTTTGGCAGAGAAGATTTTGGCCTTGGGGTGTCGGTTGGATGACAACGGATCAATCGACATATTTCTGTTTGGAGTCAACCCCCACAATCCCGGTGAAATGTCGATCGACAATTTCTCAAACTTCATCCACAATATACTGCAACCGTATCCTTTAGAAGGAGGTACTTACTACGGTAAAGTGATGAAGGAAATTAGAAAGTTCTATTTTCCTGACGGTCGCGGTAGCAGGCGCAACGCAGCTATTAAAGCCGATCGACCTGTCTACGTGATGTTTGTGACTGATGGAGAAACTGCCGACGAATCGCAAAGCAAGCAGCAGCTAAAATGGTCGTCCTATGAGCCGATATTTTGGCAGTTTATGGCAATCGGTAAGTCATTGAAGGATGTCAAAAGTAAGGGAGTTCGCGGCTGGTTAGCAAGAGCGGTAGCGAGCGATTTTACATTTTTAGAACAGCTTGACGAAATGGGCGATTGCTACCTAGACAACGCCGATTTCTTCAGTTTAGAAGACCCGGAACATATTGCCGATGAGGAATTATATGATTTGTTGACAGCCGAATATCCGCATTGGGTAAAATCAGCACGAATCAAAAATCTCTTACCCTAGAAACAGCTTTTTAATGCCAACAAAATGCTAGCTTAGGGCAATCATTCAACTTCACCATAAACCTTACAAAATCACAAAACTATGGCTATCAACTTGACAAAAGGACAATCAATCGTTCTCAGCAAAAGCGAATACGACTTGTCCAAACTGACAGTGGGTTTGGGCTGGGATGTTGCACAAGCTAAAAAAGGTCTTTTCGGGCGAAGCAGTGGTGCAAATTTTGACTTAGATTCCTACGCTATGCTGCTGGGAGAAAATGGCAAAATAAAGAACTACAAAGAGGATGTAATTTATTACTCTCATTTGGAGTCAAAGGACAAAACAGTTGTTCACTCAGGCGACAATCTCACGGGGGAGGGAGAGGGAGACGACGAACAAATAGTGGTGAAGCTGAGTTCTTTGCCTGCAGAATATCACAAAATTATTTTGGGCGTAAATATTTACGATGGAAAAGAGAGAAAACAGCATTTTGGCTTGGTAGAAAATGCTTTTGTGAGGGCTGTAGATGCCGCCGGCAAAGAAATAGCTCGCTATCAATTGTCAAATGACCCTTCTTATGAAGGAAAATTAAATATGTTGATGGGAGAAGTTTATCGAGAAGGCGGCGAGTGGAAGTTTAAGGCTTTGGGAAATCCTTTGGCTGAGGATATGAACGGTGTTGTCGGTTCATTTATGCGGTGATCTTAAAAATGTTGTTTTAACCGCAGATAAACGCAGATAAACGCAGATGAAATTCCATCTGCGTTTATCTGTGTTAATCCGCTAATATCTGCGGTTAAAAAATCCCCATGTACTTATTAGACATCTGCAAAAAACCTACTCCAATCAATCTTTAACAGGTCGCATTGTCGGGAACATGACGGCATCTCGGATGCTTTGAGTATTAGTTAAAAGCATCACCAATCTGTCTACACCGATACCCATTCCGGCACAGTTAGGCATTCCCAAAGATAGCGCTTGAATAAAGTCTTCATCCATTGGATGCGCTTCGTCATCGCCGGCATTTTTCTGCGCCAACTGTTCCTCAAACCGCTTTCTTTGCTCTTTCGGATCGTTCAATTCTGAGAATCCATTCGAGTATTCTGTACCGTTGATAAATAGCTCGAAACGTTCTACAAATCCGGGCTTGCTGCGATGTCCTTTTGCTAAGGGACTGACTTCAACAGGGTAGTCGATGATGAATGTAGGTTGAATTAGTTTGGGAACAACTAATTTGTCAAAAACTGCATAGAGAACGTAGCCTAAACTCTGTTGTTCTAACTTAGACAGGTGCAAGTCTAGCTTCGTTGCAGAGGCGATCGCACTTTCTAAGTCCAAACTGTCAAAATCCAGCCCAAACTCGTCTCTGACAGCTTCTACCATCGTTTTTACTCGCCAGTGTTTGCCGCTGAAACCGGGATATTTTTCACTGTAGTCGAACTTGCGTTCTAAACTAATCGTTTCCCCCTGATTTTCGATTTCTTTGACATCCCCAAATACCGCCGCCGCTGCGAAACACATCACGTCTTCGACAACTCCTAAAATGTCGAAAACATCAGCATAAGCTTGGTAAACTTCTAAAGAGGTAAACTCAGGATTGTGGGTGCTGTCAATGCCCTCATTTCTAAATGCTTTCCCTAGTTCAAATACTCGCTCGAAACCCCCACAAATCGCTCTTTTCAAGAATAATTCTGGAGCCACTCGCAAATACAAATCTACCTCTAAAGCATTGTGGTGAGTGATGAATGGCTTAGCAGCAGCACCGCCGTAAATAGCTTGCAGTGTTGGCGTTTCTATTTCGTAAAAATTGGCTTGCCAGAGATAGGAACGGATGCTTTGAACGATGCGGCTTCGCAACATAAAACGGTTGAGCGCATCTTGGTTGCTTGCCAAATCCATTTCGCGGTGACGGCGGCAAACTTC
The DNA here is from genome assembly GCF_036701555.1 of Microcoleus sp. Pol10D4. NCBI lineage: Bacteria > Bacillati > Cyanobacteriota > Cyanophyceae > Oscillatoriales > Microcoleaceae > Microcoleus > Microcoleus sp. Pol10D4. Next base: position 19,661 of record NZ_JAUBRA010000038.1, on the reverse strand, counting down.
GGGGTCGTTAATTCCGTAATAAGAATCGGGAAATTGAATGGTAGCTTTTGATAAAAGCTTGAATTCCCTGACTAAAATAGAAAGTTCTCCCCTGGGGGTGCGGCAGCCGATACCTTCGACGCCGACAAAATCGCCGACATCGAGCAATTTTTTAATTTGTTCAAAGCTCAAACCGACTTCGCCGGTGACGATTGCTTTCTCGATTTTGAGTTGAATTTTGTCTGTGGCGTCTTTTAAATCGATGAAACCAATTTTGCCGCTGTCTCGCTTGGAAGTGATGCGGCCGGCTAATCGCAGGGAAATTTCTTCGGGGTCACTTTGTCCGTTTTCGAGTTCTTTTCCCGGCTGACTAAATATTTCGCGAACTTGCTTGGCTGTGTGCGATCGCGCGTAGGATTCACTGGGATACGGTTCTATGCCTTGCGATCGCAGTTCGTCTACTTTTTGACTGCGGACTTCGGCTTCACTGAGAGTCATTAGTTATTGCCTGATTAAAATTACAAATATCTGACATCTTGCACTATTCTGGCGATCGTGCGATCGAGCGTTGCTCAAAGCAACACCCTACAAGAAAATTCACTCTTTGTGGAACAGGCATCTTGGCTGTTCGCGATCGAGCTGCAAAATGTCAGAAACACCAAACTCTATCATAACTGGTCAACATAGACCAATTTGTCAGATAATCCAGACACACTGGCGATCGACAGATGCGGAAGGTCAGTAAGGTTTTAATCCTGACGGAAGTCTTCTATCCTCTCCATCCCTCCTACTCCCTCTCCCCAACAGTCAACAGTCAACAGTCAACAGTCAACAGACAACTATTGTTATCGACTGCACAAAGCGACCGAAACATTAAAAAATTAAGTTGTCTGTCGATCGCAACAGGTGAGATGATATGTAGTGCAGCCTCACGGCAGTTCCATAGAAACTGAACAGCAGAAACGCGAGCGATCGAACTCGGCTCATCGCACCTCTGTCAGGATCGACCACACACACTCTCTCTTAACATATAAAAACCAGAATTATGGCTGTTGCAACCCAATCACTCGAAGAACTCTGCATCAACTCTATCCGCTTTTTGGCCATCGATGCGGTAGAAAAAGCAAAATCAGGACACCCGGGACTGCCGATGGGCGCTGCCCCTATGGCTTTTGTGCTGTGGGATCGGTTCATGCGGTTCAACCCCAAAAACCCCAAGTGGTTTAATCGCGATCGCTTCGTCCTCTCCGCCGGCCACGGCTGTATGCTACAGTACGCCCTCATGTACTTGACCGGCTACGATAGCGTCACCCTCGACGACATCAAGCAATTTCGTCAGTGGGAATCCAAAACCCCCGGACACCCCGAAAACTTCGTCACCGAAGGCGTAGAAGTTACCACCGGCCCCCTCGGACAAGGAATTGCTAATGCCGTCGGTTTGGCAATGGCAGAAGCTCACCTCGCTGCTAAGTTTAACAAGCCCGACCATAAAATTGTTGACCACTACACCTATGTCATCATGGGTGACGGCTGCCACATGGAAGGCATTTCTGGCGAAGCTTGTTCTTTGGCCGGACACCTCGGACTCGGCAAATTAATTGCCTTGTACGATGACAATCACATTTCTATTGAAGGCGACACCAGCTTGGCCTTTACTGAAGATGTGGGCAAGCGTTTTGAAGCTTACAACTGGCACGTTATTACAGTAGACAATACCGCTCTAGACGATGATACTAACCTAGAAGCAGTTCACAAAGCTATTGAAGAAGCCAAAAAAGTCACGGACAAACCGTCCATGATTAAAGTCCGCACAGTTATTGGTTACGGTTCTCCTAACAAGCGCAATTCTTACAGTTCTCACGGTGCTGCTTTGGGTACCGATGAAGTGAAAGCAACTCGCGATTTCTTGAAGTGGGAACACGCACCGTTTGAGATTCCTGATGATGCTTTGTCACACTTCCGCAAAGCAGTCGATCGCGGTGCTCAATCTGAGCAAGAATGGCAGAAAGCTTTTGATGCTTATAAAGCAGCATATCCTGCAGAAGCTGCAGAATATGAGCGCAGCGTTGCCGGCAAACTTCCTGAAGGTTGGGATAAAGTTTTGCCGACATACAAGGCAGAAGATAAAGCCGATTCGACTCGGAATCATTCTGGAAAATGTTTGAATGCTTTGGCAAGTGTGTTACCTGAACTGATCGGCGGTTCCGCTGACTTGGCATCTTCTAACATGACTTTGCTCAAGGGTGAAAAAGACTTCCAAAAAGGTCAGTACGAAGGACGTAACCTGCGGTTTGGTGTGCGGGAACACGCCATGGGTGCGATCGCGAACGGTATGGTACTGCACGGCGGTTTAATTCCTTACTGCGCTACTTTCTTGGTATTTGCTGACTATATGCGGGGAGCAATTCGCCTCTCTGCACTATCGGAAGCTGGAGTTATTTACGTAATGACTCACGACTCCGTAGCCTTGGGCGAAGACGGCCCCACTCACCAACCCGTGGAAACCATCGCTTCTCTGCGAGTAATTCCCGATTTGTTGGTAATGCGGCCTGCGGATGGTAATGAAACATCCGGTGCTTACAAAGTGGCAGTTGAAAGCCGCACCCGCCCAACTTTAATGGCTTTGTCGCGCCAAAACTTGCCTAACTTGGCTGGAAGCTCGATCGAAGGAACAGCCAAAGGCGCTTACATTTTGTCCGACGACGGTGGCACTCCCGACATCATTTTAATCGGCACCGGCGGCGAAACCTACCTCTGCGTTGATGCCGCTGAAAAATTGCGCGCTGCAGGCAATAAAGTGCGCGTAGTTTCGATGCCTTGCTGGGAATTGTTCGACCTACAAGATGCCGCTTACCGCGAATCTGTACTGCCGAAAGCTGTTACTAAGCGGTTGGCAGTTGAAGCAGGTTCTAGCTTCGGCTGGGGACGTTATTTGGGTTCTGAAGGCGACAGCCTCAGTATTGACAGATTCGGCGCTTCTGCACCGGGCCCCGTTGCTTTAGAAAAGTTTGGCTACACCGTTGATAATGTGGTAGCTAAGGCTCAGGCGCTGTTGGGTTAATAGAAGCAGCATAATTTTTGGTGGGGCGGGCTTCGAGCTCGCCCCATTTTTTATAGCAGAAGGAAGAAGGAAGAAGGAAGAAGGAAGAAGGAAGAAGGAAAAGGAAGAAGGAAGAAGGAAGAAGGAAGAAGGAAAAGGAAGAAGGAAGAAGGAAAAGGAAGAAGGAAGAAGAAAAAGAAAGAAGGAAGAAGGAAGGAAAAGCTAAAATCTAAAATCTCAAATCGGAATATTGGGTTTCACTTCATTCTACCCAACCTAGAGCTCGCTACAGATCGCGAATCATTGAGAATTGCTATATTAAGACTTACGGAAGAAAAACCAGTTTCTACAACAATATTCGGTTTGGCAATGAGGCATCTAGCCAGAAACGGGGTTTTTCCCGCCCGGTGGGTCCAAGGCTGTATATTTCAAAAATTTGAGATAGGTTATAAGTCATTGGATTAAATTACCAATTACCAATTCCCGCTTACCAATTACCAATTACCAATTCTCGATTACCCATTCCCGATTACTCATTCGATTTATGATTTGGAACTTTTTAAATCACCTGTTATTCACGGCAAATTATATTCCTCAAGGCTACTGTTACCTTTGGCAGCGAGAGCTAGTAGCGCTCCACATAGTGTCAGACTCTATAATTGCCCTGGCCTACTATTCAATACCGCTATCCCTAATTTATTTTATCGGTCAGCGAAAAGACTTACCCTTCCGCAACATCTTTTGGCTGTTGGCAGCCTTTATTATCTGCTGCGGCACTACTCATATAATGGAAGTTTGGACGCTTTGGCATCCTGTTTATTGGGTTTCTGGCAGTCTGAAAATTATTACGGCTGCGATTTCTGCTTACACCGCTTTTGCATTAATTCCTTTCGTTCCCCAAGCATTAACTCTGCTGAGTCCAACTCAATTAGGGATGATCGATTCAATACTGCAAAAAGAAATAATTGAACGCCGAGAAACGGAAGCTCGCTATCAAACTTTAACTGAAGCTTCGCCGGTAGGAATATTTTATGCAGATGCTGGAGGAGACTGCTTGTATGTCAACGAGCGCTGGTGTCAAATTTCGGGAATAACTTGTGATGAAGCTTTGGGCAAAGGGTGGTTGCAAGGCATTCATCCAGACGATCGCGATCGGGTTTTTTCTGAATGGTATAGCGCCGCGCAGGAGAAATTGCCGTTTAAATCTGAGTACCGCTTTCAAGGCATTAATCACACTCAAACCAGTTGGGTATTCGGTCAATCTGTCGGTCAAATTGGAGAAAATGGGGAGGTTAAAAGTTATGTGTGTACTATTACTGATATTACAGAACGCAAGCAGGTAGAAGATGAAAATCGACGGCTCAATGAAACTCTGGAGCATCGAGTTGCTGAGCGCACTGCTCAAATCGAAATTTCTAACCACCAATTGCAAAAAGAAATAGCTTACCGCGAAAAAATTGCGCTCACTTTGTTGGAATTGACGCAACTGCAAAATGCAATTCTTAATAGCGCTAACTACACAATTATTTCTACAGATACCGACGGTACAATTAAAACATTTAATCGGGCGGCAGAGCAACTTTTAGGTTATTCGCTAGAAGAAGTGGTCGGAAAATTCACGTTAGCAATAATTCATGAGCCTCTGGAGGTCGCTCAAAGAGCTGAAGTTCTTTCTCAAGAATTGGGAGTGAAAATAGAGCCTGGAATTCAAGTATTATTTGCCTTGCCGTGCCGGGAAATCGCGGACGAAAATGAATGGACTTACATTCGCAAAGATGGTTCGCGGTTTCCGGTACTGCTGTCAGTAACTGCCTTATTTGATAGTAACGGAAATATTAACGGTTTTTTGGGTATAGGTCAGGATATTAGCGATCGCAAACAAGCTGAAAAAGAGCTGCGTGACCTAACCAGTGCCATGCAAAATGCGGTGGAAGGCATTTCGCGGCTGGACATTGAGGGACGCTACGTGAACGTTAACCGAGCTTACGCTCATAAATGCGGTTACGAACCGGAACAAATGCTTGGCATGAAATGGCAGCTCACCTTACATCCGGGCGATGTTGAAATGGTGCTCTCAGCTTATCAGGAAATGGTAATTTCTGGCAAAGTAGAAGTTGAAGCTAGAGGAGTCCGAAAAAATCGCTCGTTTTTTTATAAGCAATTAACGATGGTCAAAGCTTGCGACGCACAAGGGATATTTAACGGTCACCACTGTTTTATGAAAGATATCACTGAGCGGAAACTAACTGAAACTGCTTTGCTCGAAAGCGAATTTAAGTACAGGCAAATAGTTGAATTAGCAGAAGAAGGTATTTGGGTAATTGACAGAAATGGCCTCACGACTTACGTAAACCACGCAATGGCGCGAATGCTAGGCTATAGTGAATTAGAAATGTTCGGGCGGTCGCTTTTGGATTTCATGGACGAACGGGACAAACCACAAGCTATTGAAAATATCGAGCGGCGCAAGCAAGGTATTGGTAAACAACACGAATTTAAATTCAAAAGCAAGGATGGCAAAGATATTTGGACTGATATGTCTACCAGTCCAGTCATGGATTCCCAGGGTAATCTGCTGTCTTGTTGCGCCTTGGTTTACAACATTACAAGCCGCAAAGAAGCAGAGCAGCAAATGCTGCAACTTACAGAAGATTTGAAGCGTTCCAACGAGGAATTAGAACAATTTGCTTATGTGGCTTCCCACGATTTGCAAGAACCGCTCCGAGCCATTACCAGTTACACTCAATTGCTGGCCCAGCGCTATCAAGGAAATTTGGACGATCGCGCAGATAAGTATATTAATTATATTGTCGATGGCGCCACCAGAATGCAGCAGTTAATCAACGATTTGTTGGCATATTCGCGCCTGGGAACAAGGGGTCAGGAGTTTGAGCAGGCGGACTGCAACGCTGTGGTTAAGCAAACTATGTGCAATTTGCAAATTGCGATCGCCGAAACAAAAGCTGTAATCACCTGCGACGCGATGCCAACTGTGATGGCGGATGAATTTCAACTGGTGCAATTATTCCAAAATTTGATTGCCAACAGCATCAAATTTTGTCGCCAAGAGCTCCCGTTGGTTCATATCGCTACCTGCAGGCAAGAGAGCGAATGGGTATTCAGTGTCCGCGATAACGGCATTGGAATCGATCCGCAGTATGCCGATCGTATTTTTATCATTTTTGCGCGCCTGCACTCCCGTCGCCAATATTCCGGTACTGGTATAGGTTTGGCGATGTGCAAGCGCATTGTTGAACGCCACGGCGGTCGGATCTGGGTGGTATCTCAAGAGGGAAAAGGAGCGACTTTTTACTTCACTATTCCTATAATTAGTAGCTGAAGCCTCAAAGTTCAATTTTGTTTTTATACTTTAAAGGATACGCCGGTTATGAGCGATCGAAGCACTGTTAGACCTATAGAAATTCTGCTGATTGAGGATTCTCCCAGCGATGCCGATTTGGCAATAGAAGTCCTCAGTCAGGGCAAAATATTGAATAACTTGCATTTTGTGGAGGATGGAGTCGAAGCAATCAAGTTTTTGCGCCGAAAAGAACCCTATCTCAGGGTACCTCGTCCCGATTTAATTTTGCTCGATTTGCATCTGCCGAAAAAAAGCGGTATTGAAGTGCTAGAAGAAATTAAAACTGACCCAAAGTTAAAATTAATTCCTGTAGTTATCCTCAGCACTTCAGCAGCTCCCGAAGATATTTTTAAGTCATACTCGCTCCACGCCAACTGTTACATAACAAAACCGGTAGACTTCGTAGAATTTACTAAAGTAGTGAGGGTAATTGAGGAATTCTGGCTGGCAGTCGTCAAACTTCCTCTAAATTAAATGAACAGATGCTTTGCTTATGAGAGCTCTAAAAATTTTTAACCTATGGAAATTCTGCTGGTGGATGATTTGCTCAGCGAGGCTGAATGGACTTTATAAAAGCTGGCGAAAAGCCAATTTTTCACAATTTGCAAATAGTATAAGATATGGTAAAAGCAATAATTTTAGTGAATAAAGCTGGCTTTTCTGTTCGCATTATCGTCCCAATTTAGTTCTGCTTAACTTAATTTTGGCTAAAAAAACGGTTGAAAACATTGATATAAATCTCCTCAGCACTCAAGTTAAAAATAATTCCGGTGGTAATTATGACAACCTCAGCAGCCGATGAAGAGATGCTCAAGTTTTATGCCCTCTCAGTCCGGTGCTACATCACTAAGCCTATCGATTTTAGTCAAGTTGCTAAGCTGGTGAGATGGATTGAGGATTGGTGGCGGGTGGTGGTGACAGTTCCCAAATAATAATTTTCAAGTTGAAAATGGCATGGGAAAGCAAAAAAGTTTAACCTAAGATTGGTAGAGTAAAATTTTTACAGTCAAAAACGTCTAAGCTATGTGGATTAAGATTCTGTTAGTAGAAGACAATCCGGCTGATGCTGATTTGCTTGCAGAACTGTTAGAAGTATCTGTGGGTGTCGAGTGGGAACTGGTGTCTGTTGAGTTCCTGCATGAGGCGATCGCACAATTGTGTAAACAACCCTTTGATGTAGTTTTGCTCGACCTTTCTTTGCCGGACAGCCGCGGTTTGGAAACCCTAACTCGCCTGCGAGAAGTTGCCCCGGATACGGCAATGGTGGTAATGACAGGCTTGGACGATGAGGCGATCGCCCTCGAATCAGTTCGCTTGGGAGCTCAAGACTATATTGTTAAAGGTCAAATTACTACTCAATTATTAGTGCGGACAATCCGGTACGCGATCGAACGATCTCAAACATTTCAAATGCTGCGGGAAAGCGAGCGCCGCTTTCGGGCGATTTTTGACTCTTCGTTTCAGCTAACCAAGCTGCTGACTCCCCAAGGAATTGTGCTGGAAGTCAACGAGACAGCCCTCGATTTTTCCGGATTGCGATCGGAGGGTATTGTGGGTCGCCCGATTTGGGAAATGGCGATTTGGGCCCAGTCGCCACAGGTTTCCGAACAATTGCAATGCGCGATCGGCAAAGCAAGTCGCGGCGAGTTTTTCCGCAGCGAAATCGACTTGTTAGGCAAAAGTGGTCAAATTATGACTGTTGATTTCTCACTGAAACCTGTTAAAAATGAAACAGGACAAGTTTTGCTGCTGATTGCGGAAGCCCGTGACATTAGCGATCGCAAACGAGCAGAAGCGGAAATTCTCAAAGCCCTCGCACGAGAAAAAGAACTTTCTGAACTGCGAGCTAAATTTGTCACAATGGTTTCCCATGAGTTCCGCACACCTTTGACAACCATCCAATTTTCCGCTGGATTGCTGCAAGATTACAGTTCTCAGTGGCCCCAAGATAAAAAATCTACTCATTTTGTGCGGATTCAATTAGCAATTAAACGCATGACAGAGTTATTAGAAGATATCCTCGTAATTGGCAAAATCGAAGCCAATACGTTGCAGTTTCAACCGGTTTCCTTAAACCTTGAAAAATTTTGCCGTCAACTGGTAGAAGAGCAGCAGCTCAACGACAGCAACCAACACCCGATCGCCTTTCAATATGAAGGCGGCAACTGCGAGGCTCAAATGGATGAAAAACTGCTGCAGCAAATCTTGGGAAATGTCCTCTCAAATGCCATCAAATATTCCCCCGCCGGCAGTACAGTTTTCTTGCACCTCAACTGTCAAAACAAAGAAGCTGTTTTCCAAGTTCAAGACCAGGGCATTGGCATTCCGCAAGCCGATCGAGAGCGGATCTTAGAAACTTTTTACCGAGCTACAAATGTCGGCACTATTTCGGGAACAGGTCTCGGTTTAGCTATTGTGAAGAGGGCTGTGGAACTTCACGGTGGCCAACTCGCGATCGACAGTCAAGAAGGAAAAGGCACAACTTTCACTATTACCTTACCTTTAATTTGCGATCCCAGTCAATAACAACTGAATTATCAACTATATATATCCGCCATTTAACGATTAATTAAGCCCCTAACAAACAAACTTATTAAGTATCTGAACCCAGAATTTGTCCAACAAACTACTAACAAAAAGGAGCTATCACCGTGGCTAAGATTTTGGTAATAGAAGACGAAGAAGCGATTAGAGAGAATATTTTAGAGTTGCTGGAAGCCGAGAATTTTGAAGGAATAGGAGCGATTAACGGCAAAGTCGGCATCAAATTGGCGATCGAACAAATCCCGGATTTAATTTTGTGCGACATGATGATGCCGGAAGTAGACGGTCACGGCGTCATCAAAGCTTTGCGCTCCGAACCCTTGACTGCAACAATTCCGTTTATTTTCCTCACAGCCAAAGCCGATAAAGTTGACGTTCGCACGGGCATGGAACTGGGAGCTGACGATTACATTACTAAACCGTGTACGCCGCAAGAACTGCTCAAAGCCATTGCTATTAGACTTGAAAAACAAAAAACAATTAGCCGACAATCTCAAAAGACCCTAGACGAATTACGCACTAATATTAGTATGTCGCTGCCCCACGAATTGCGGACTCCTTTGAATGCAATTCTGGGCTTTTCTGAGCTAATTTTGTCAGAATATAAGGTATTAGAGGAATCCGATATCTTAGAGATGATCGGTCAAATTCAAACTTCCGGCCATCGTTTGTATCGACTGATTCAGAACTTTTTACTGTATGCAGAACTGGAGATAGCAGCCACAAATCCCGAACTGCTAAAGGAGATGCGAAACAGCGAATTTATCTGTGTAAAATCTTTGCTTAGTCAAAAAGCGCGGCAGCAAGCAAAACACGCGAATAGAACAGACGATTTACAATTAAACTTGCAAGATGCCTCGGTAGCTATGGATTCTGTCCGACTCGCAAAAATTGTTGAAGAACTATTGGACAATGCCTTCAAATTTTCATTAGAAGGAACGCCTGTTTTATTAAGCACTTTCGTGGAAAATAAGACTTTTTTTCTGTGTGTCAAAGACCAAGGCCGTGGCATGACTGCCGATCAGATTGCCCAGCTAGAAGCTTACAGGCAGTTCGATCGCAAACTTTACCAACAAGCAGGTTTGGGATTGGGCCTGGCTATTGTTCAACGCCTTGTAGAATTGCATGGAGGAGAATTTAAAATAGAAAGTTTCCCGCAGCAAGAAACCATAGTTTGCGTTTCCCTGCCTGTCTAAACAATGATGATACCAGTTTCCCAAAAGAATACAACTGTAGGCAAACTCCCAACCCTTATGGCATAAATCATTCCCAATTCTCAAATCTCAACTCTAAAATGGTATTATGCAGGGGCGATCGCTCCTTTCAGACACCGCTGCATATAAATTTGAGCTACCTTATCATTAGGGTTGATTTCTAAGCAGGCCGAAAACAATCTTATAGCTTCGCCACACTTGTCACTATTGTATAGTACCAAAGCTTGCTCAAAGATTGTCTTTGTCTCTAACTTTTTCTGTCGTAAATCTGGCGGATCTGCCGCAAATATTTCATAAAGTGTTACCATTCGCGATTTGCCTTTAACTGTTACGCGATCGATCAGCCTCAAATCATAAAAATCGTTTAACTGTATAAAAGTATTGTGAGTAATTAACATCGAAACTTCATACTCTTTCGTCAAATTTTCCACGCGGGATGCTAAGTTTACCGCATCGCTAATCACCGTGCTGTCCATCCGACTTTGGCCGCCCACCGTGCCTAACATCAAAGAACCCGTATTGATTCCAATGCCAATTTGCAGCGGCGGGGAACCGACCTGATTACGACTAATATTATACTCGTTAAGCTCTTGTAGCATTGCAATTCCAGCTTTCACAGCATGGTCCGCACTGCCATCAAACAGCGCCATAATCGCATCGCCAATGTATTTATCAATAAAACCAAAATTGTCAGTAATTGCTGGTTCCATGCGCGACAAATAACCATTAATAAATTGGAAATTCTCTTCGGGATTCATCCTTTCCGAAAGAGAAGTGAAATCACGGATATCTGAAAACAGTACCGACATTTCTTTTTGTACCTGATCGCCTAATTTGACTTCCAGAATACTTTCATATCCCAGAAAGTGGAGAAATTCGTGCGGCACAAATCGCCCGTAAGCATCTGTTAATTTTTCTTCCGCTGCTAAAGCTTTTTGTAACTCGTCTGTGAATTGGCGGCGCTCGGTTTCAACCTCTAGACGTTCTGTGATGTCTTGAAAAGCTGCGATCGCGTAAACTATGTTTTTCCGTTCGTCGTAGATTGGAGTCGCCCAAACCTCGATCGGCACAATCCGATCCGACCCATGAACTTCTAGATCGTCCATACGCACAAATTCTCCCCGCAACGCCCGAACAATCGGTTGGCTATCCCTCGGATACAATTGATTAGTTCCAGCGTCGTAAAAATGATAAGCTTCAGGGAATTGGTCAGTACATCCATCAAAAATTAAACCTTGGGCTAGTATCCTTTCGCCCCAAGAATTCATGTAAAAAGGTTTACCCTTACCATCCACAACAAATATTCCCACCGGCATCGCTTCCAGGAATTGAGTCAATCGGCTTTTGCTTTCTGACAGTGCCTCATTTAACTTTTCTTGAGCTGCCAAAGCTTTTTCTAAATCATTAGTAAACCTGATTCGTTCCACTTCCACCTGTCTTTGCAAACTAATATCCTTAGCAAAACCTTGATAGTAAAGCACTTCACCGTTAGCATCATAAACTGTGCGCGCATACTCAGAAATCCAGATAATGCTGCCATCTCGACAGTAAATCTGAGACTCAAACTCACACAGAGTACCATGCTGTTTCATCAGCGCCAGAAACTCTTGACGGCGGTTCGGTTTCACATATAATTGCTGCTGAATATCATTAATACTTTCTATCAATTCTGACGCGGAATCGTAGCCGTAAATTTCCGCCAGAGCAGGATTCGCACTGATAAAATGTCCGTCCGGCGTCGTCTGAAAAATACCTTCTAGAGCATTTTCAAATATCCCGCGATACTTCTCTTCAGCTTGAATTAGCGCCACTTCAGCTTCCTTGCGTTCAGTTATGTCACTAAAAGCAATAATTGCATAGGAAATGTCGCCTGTAGAATCATAAATTGGAGTCGCCCAACTCTCTACAGGAATAATCTTATTAGCTGTACGAATTTCTACACCCTCAGTCCGCACATTTTCGCCCCGAAGTGCCCGCATAATTGGCAATTCTTCCACGGGGCATCTCTGATTAGTTCCGGTTTTATAGAATTGATAAATTGCTGCTTTTTGCTCTGAATTAATATGCGGCACAGTGCCTTTGCCAAATATATCCCGCGCTTTCTGGTTAGCGTAGAAAGATTGCCCGTTTGCATCAAGTACACACACGCCCAATGGCATAGCTTCTAGATATTGCGTCAAGCGACTTTCGTTTTCATGGAGTTTGGCAATCAGCATGGCCTGCCTGCGGTTTAATTTTACCAACTCCTGATTCATTTCCTGAAGTTCTATTTGTTTTTCAGCTAATTGTTTATCTTGAAAATATCTATATATTGCCTCAGTGACAGTTAATTTTAAGTCATCACCTTGCCAAGGTTTAGGTATATATCGGTACAATTTAGCATAGTTAATAGCATTGGCTACCGCCTCCAAATCAGCCTGCCCTGTCAGCATGATCTTGAGACAGTTCGGCGAGATAGCATGAACGCTCCTTAATAGTTCGTCTCCTTTCATACTAGGCATGATATGATCGGAAATAACCACAGGAACTTCATACTGTTCTGCTAAAAGTTCTGCCAGCAACTCTAAAGCTTCTTCGCCACTTTGGGCCGTTTCAATTAAATATTTATCTTCAAAAGCTTTCAGCAGGTCTATTTCCAGACTATCGAGTATAGTCTGCTCATCATCGACACAAATAATTACTGGTTTTTTCATAAATTTGCTAGACCAGACTTAATCGCTTCAATTAATTCTTGATTTCGCCAAGGTTTTTCTATGAAAGCATGAAGATTTGCTTGATTTTTTGTGCGTTCGATTGCTTCTTTGTCGGCTTGTCCTGTCAGCATCACTGTCACAATTTGCGGATATTTTTGATGAATTTTAATCAGCAACTCATCTCCTTTCATTCCCGGCATCAACCAATCAGAGACAATTACTAAAATGTTAACCTCATCTTCACATAGCTCTTCAATAATTTCCAGAGCTTCGGCAGCACTTTCAGCAAATTCGCAAAGATATTTACCGTTAAATGCCTGTTGCAGTTCAATTTCCAGACTTTCCAACACTCCTACTTCATCGTCCACACACAAAATTGCTGATTTAGACATCGCTAGTTTCCTTCTTTAGTATGGCAAGGTGAACCCGCATGGGCAGTACACCGTTTTCCAAATTCTACATTCTGCGCGGGTAGACTGCAAATTTTAGCCCCAGACTTCAGCCTCTGGCGCTTTACCTACTCAGTTAAATTAATCGGCAAAGACACGGTAAATGCTGTTTTACCGGGCATCGACTCCACATCAATTTTACCCTGATGTTTTTCAATTATTTTCTTGGCAATATCCAGTCCCAACCCGCTGCCTTCTCCCGCAGGTTTGGTGGTAAAAAAAGGCTCAAAAATTTTCGGAATAATCTCTGGTTGAATCCCCTTACCGCTGTCAATAATTTTTACCAAGACGCTGGTATCTTGTTGTACCGCGTCAATTGTTAAAGTTCCTTGATTGCCCATCGCTTGTAAGGAATTGTGAATTAAATTTGTCCAAACTTGATTGAGTTCGTCGGGATAACACAGTACCACAGGCAATTGATCTTGATAGTTTCTGACAATTTCCACACCCTGCTTGATTTGGTTTTGATAAAGAGTTAATACAGTTTCAATTCCATCCGTAATATTCACTTGTATTTTTTCCCCATTTACATCGTAACGCGCATAATTTTTCAGGGCAAAGACGACTTTGGCAGCGCGCTCAGTAGCGGTAGCAATGGTTCGGGCGCTTCTGTGAATGCTAGCAAAGTCGTAGGCTGTTTTTATAATATTTTCGCTGTCAGGATCTTTGAGCAACGACAAGAATTCTTGCAAATTTCCTTGTAATCCGATATTGACTAAAATGCTAGCAATGCTGTCAGAATTGTCAATGCCTTCCGAATCGAGTTGCTGCTTCACGCCTTTTTTCAATACCCGTTTTTCTCGAGTAGATAAAGAGTAATTTTGTTGACTAGAACTGTACATCAAACGCAAGAAATCTTGCTGGCGTTCGGCTGACAGTTCTTTAAAAAAAACTGGCAAACTTTCGAGATTGTTATCCAGAAAGCTGGTAATATTTCCAATAGACGACCGAATCGCCCCCAACGGCGTATTGATTTCGTGAGCAATGCCTGCAATTAGTTGCCCTAATGCGGCCATTTTTTCCGATTGCACTAATTGATTCTGAGTAGCTTGCAGTTGGTCTAAAGTAACTGTAAGTTCATTGTTTTTCTGTTGGAGTTTTTTTCGCAACTGGCACATAGCTAAATGGGTTTCTACCCTCACTAACACCTCTTCCACCTGAAAAGGCTTGGTAATATAATCTACCCCACCCACAGCAAAGGCTTTGACCTTATCAAGTACGTCATTAATTGCGCTAATAAAAATTACCGGTATGTCGCAAGTTCGTTCATCAGCTTTGATATTTTGGCAAACTTCATACCCATTCATTTCGGGCATCATAATATCCAGCAAAATTAAATCAGGAGGCATACCTTTGGCCGCCGAAAGCGCTAACTCGCCGCTAGGTACAGGGCGGACTTTATAGCCCTTGCCATTCAAAATTCCGGCTAGCAGTCGCAAATTAGCTGGGGTGTCGTCAACTACTAAAATATTACCGCGATCGGTCCTAGGAAGGTCGTTATTCATGTGATATTGTTTGAGATATTAACTTTAAAACTTTGTCGTACTCAAAATTTTCTATACAAGTTGCGATCGCACCTGCCGTTACTGCATCCTTTAATCGAATTTCATCGAGCAAGCTATCAATTAAATCCATATCTGCATTCAGTATAGCTAACTTTAAATTAGCTACCAGCGACTCAGGTAATTTCACGAAATCAGCCGCAGTCATTGCGCGATCGCCCTCTTTGAGAGCCGATAAATTAGCTTGACCCGGATCTTCATAAATATAGCGCACTCCGATATGTTTGTGCATAGCATCAAAAATATCGGCTTCCCTGAAAGGCTTCCTCATAAAAGCATCGCAGCCCGCCGATAAAATAACTGCCCGTTCTTCCTCCAAAACGCTCGCTGTCAGCGCAATAATCGCAGTAGCTTGACCTTTAATAGTGCTTTTAATATATTGCGTCGCTTCGTAGCCGTCCATCACAGGCATTCTCATGTCCATCCAAATTAGATGCGGTTCCCAACTATCCGAAATCTCAATAGCTTCTTGGCCGTTATTAGCTTCTTTTAGTTCAAAACCCAAAGGAGAGAGGATTTTAATTAACAGTTGGCGGTTGAGCGGTTTATCGTCTACTATCAAAATTCGATAGGTGTGTTGGCTGGGAACCAGGCCTATAACATTCCGGCTCGGTTTTGGGCTTTCAATATCAGCCGCATCGACCGCAATAACTTGAATGTCGAACTTAAAATTAGTTCCCTTACCAACAGCAGAAAAGACACTCATTTCACCCCCCATTAATTCCACAAATTTGCGACTGATTGGCAATCCCAAGCCGGTACCTTCTTGCGAATCCTTGCCTGTCTTGGTTTGCACGAAAGGTTCAAAAAGATCGTCTAATTCATTGGTAGCAATACCGGGCCCAGTATCCTCGACTTCAAAATGAAGGAAGAAGGAAGAGGTAGAAGCTGAATAGTCATTTGGGGTTGAAATGATCTGGTTGTTCGACTGACTTACTTGAGATATTTTAATACCATTAATGGCAAAAACTTCAGTATTTGTTGATACTTCCGATTGAGCAACATTTCCCCCTTCTGCCTGCTGATTTATGCCTGACGACTGCTTGCTAACTCTGACCCATGCACCGCCATCCTCGGTAAATTTAAGAGAGTTATTTAGCAGATTAATTAAAATTTGCCTCAATTTTAAATCGTCCGTTTCTACGTATTGTGGCACATCGGGACTGCGCTCAAAAACCAACTGCAAGTGCTTGTCATATGCTTTGAGTTGAAACATATCTTCCAAGTCATTAAGCAGGCGATAGAGGTCGATTTTTTTTGGATTTAGGGTGGTGCGCCCCGATTCAATTTTAGATAAATCCAGCACGTTATTAATCAGGGTAAGGAGGTGTTCTCCGCTGCTCCTAATTATGCTAATATTTTCTTGATGTTCTGGGGATAGAGTTTGGCTGCGAGTCATCAGTTGGGAAAAACCGAGAATTGCATTGAGAGGCGATCGCAATTCGTGGCTCATATTAGCAAGAAAGGTACTTTTAGCTTGGTTTGCCACTTCCGCTTTGTCTTTAGCTACAGCCAATTCTGCCGTCCGCTCTTGCACTCGTTGTTCTAAAGTTTCAAAAGATTGTTGCAGTTGTTGAGCCATGCTGTTAAATGACTTGGCTAATTCCCCCAATTCGTCGGAGCGTTCGCTTTCTACTGTTTTATCCCATTCACCTTTAGCAATATTTTTGGCTGCCGTATTTAAGCTCAAAATAGGATTTGTCACCCACTGAGAAGTCAGAATGCCAATCACCACAGCTACTCCTAAAGCTGCGAAACAAAGCAAAACTGCTGTGCGGGTATTGGCATCGATTTCTTTGGTGAAATCTGCTTCGGGCACAACTACAACAATCAGCCAGTCTAAACCTTTGCCGTCTTGGAACGGCAAGACTTTTAAAAATTGTCGCTTGTCATCTATTTCAAAGCTCAATAACTCGGATTTTTTAATTTGGTCTAAATTTTTAAATTTGGTCGTCAAATATTTAGCTGTCGATCGAGTAAAATGGTTGCTGCTTTCTTCTACTTTAAACAATTGTCTTTTATTATCTTTAGTGCGAAACGGTTTTTCTGTTGTGGAAGTTGCTAACAAAATACCCTGGCGATCTATAATAAATGTTTGACCGGATTTGCCAACTTTGAGACTGTTGAGAAATCTCCCAAAATGGTCGAGACGCAAGGCAGTAAATAAGACTCCTTCTAGCTGATTTCTGTCGCTGTATACGGGTTGGAGAGCGCTGATAATTAAGGTCGGCTCTAGTAAGGAAACAAAAACCGAACTCCAAGTAGGTTTGCCGACTTTGACGGCTTTTTGGTACGCAGGATGTTGCCGATTATCATAGTTTTTGGCAATGATGGTAACTTTAGTGCGATCGCCGAGAGCGTTCGTATTGTAAGAGTTAAAATTCAACCCAGTAGATGTGTCTATTACATTCATCATTCTGGAGCCGTTAGACAGTTGTTCACCGGATCTATAATCTCCCTTATTGTTGCCAACGGAGGTGAAATTGATATATGGATATAATTGTACTTGCCGCAAAAGATATTTCTCCCAAGCTGATAAGTTTTCCATCTTTAACAAGCCGAGCTTTACAGCATCAAGCTTAGTTTGATTGATTTGATGGGGAGTTGTTAGGTAAACTTGCAGGTTTTGCTCGACACGCAAACTCACTTCGCTCATTAACTGACTGGCAAGGTTATTAACTGCTTTTTGTCCGTTTCTAAAAGAAAGATATCCTACGAGTCCCACGGCTCCAACGATTTGCAGTACAAATGGAACTATGAGAACAGTTCGCAGCGGTAATTTGTCTAAAAGTTGAGAAACCATAAGATTGAGAGGTTTGGTGAACTTAGTCTAGAAGCGTCCTTGCACAAGCTGTCTTAACAGCAGCACCATTTACTGCCGACTAGCTAGAAAGAATTGATGCGGGCTATTTTAGCTGTGCTAGATGCTCGACCCCATCGAATGTAAACCTAATCTTGGCTAGATTAAAGTTGATTATTTCCCCCATTGTCGTATTATTGTGAACATTTAGGTAGAATTTGCAGTCTCTAGCTTCGAGAACTGCCTGCTCTCCGATCGCGTGGGCGAGTTGAACCCGCATCCCTCAAGCGATTTGGAGGCGGGTCAAGAAATTTGCGATCGGCACTCGCCATTTTCCGCAAGACGTGTTATACTCTAAAAAGTCGAGGGCACGTAGCTCAGTGGATAGAGCATCAGGTTCCGGTCCTGAGGGTCGGGGGTTCAAATCCCTCCGTGCTCACTTTGTATGTCGTTTGCGGAGTAAGGGTTTCAGGTTAATTGTATTGCCGACAGTCCTACTTTCCGCTCAAATTTCGCTCCCATCTGTTCCAAGTATCTCCAAAACCACCTCCATATCTGCCAAGTTTGCGCCGGACTTTTTGCGTCGCGCTTTCAACTGGTTGAGCAGGTCGGCTGGCTCTGGAAGTTCTGCGACGGTCGGAGCCAATTTTTTATTTGCTTCCCGATCGCGCTGCGCTTCCTTGAGTTCTTGCTCCAACATCTGAACCTTCAGTCCTAAATCGCCGTTGCGGTCAAGCACACGGTCAAGGCGATCGCTCGCAACCTTGTCTACAGTTCCACCCGATTTGTAGACAAATTGTAGACGTGACGTTGCTGTTGCTTCGTGTAGACAAAGTTTGTATACAGGCTGTAGACATCTCACAGTACACGAGTCAAAAAATAGGCTGAATCACTTGACACAGTGCTTGACACTTAAACGAACCCCTGTTAAGGTAAAAAGGTATTCAATCACTTGTGACAGAGAATCATGTCTAATCCCAACGGAAATATTCAAACTTTAAAACCTTACGAGAGCAAGTGGCGATCGGGCAAAACTCAAACCATCAGAGTACCCGTTGCCCTCGCTGAACAGATACTAGCGGTAGCGCGTCAGATGGATGCAGGCGAATCACTTGTGACACAGGATGAGAGCTTGAGCTACCTGAGAATTCTTAAGACAAAAATAGAGGCTAAAGAAGCGGGCTACAGGGCTAACTCAGCCAGCAAGCTGATATCCGTTCTCAAGTTAATTCTTGACAAGCTGTAGACACGAAAATCCCCCAATTAAGGGGGATGGGATTGAGCCGTCAGTTGTCAGGTGGCGGCTAAATTTTCCGCAGGTCGCAGAAGAGCATTGAGATTATCCGGCCGCCCTTGTGTTTTTCGCGCTCTTGCCAGTCAACCTTGCAACTGATGCTCGTGTGAATCTCAGTGATGCGGCCGTGCCAGTTGTAGCTAGTGTCCTCCGGTTTGTTGCCAGCCACTTTGTCTCCGACCCTGAATGCTTTGAGCGGGTCGGAGCAAGGAACGCCCGTGAGTAGCTCTGTCAGTTTTTGCTTGTCGGAGTCGGAGAGTTTAGAGAAAGAATTGCAAAAGTCTAAAATAGTTGGGTTTATTGCTTCAGATGCTTCAGAAGCTTTCTGTATAGGGATTGTTGCTTCAGAAACTGCTTCAGAAACTCCTTCAGACAAAGTTGCTTTCTGAAGCAGTTCTGAAGCAGTTTTAACGGCAGAATAGGATTCTGAAGCTTCTGAAGCAGTTTTTCTACTTTCTGTCTTCTGTTTGCAGATGCCCAAAAAATAAAAGCTGCCCATTACTTGCCCCTCTAATTGCGCCTCGGTGTGCCGATGCTTCTCTAGCTTAGGGAAAATCTCACAAAGACGAGCATACAACTGGTTTATAGCCTTCACTGGCTTATCCCACTGGTTAGGTAAATCATTCCAAACCAGCTTCTCCTTGCCCCTCTCGTTCCACTCAATCTCAAGTATCCCCGCCTCTTGATACCACTCTTGTAACTCGTTCCATAAGTCTTTGGCATAA